>NZ_JBFAAF010000268.1:0-1002 GCF_040639595.1 Micromonospora sp. NPDC023814 | reverse complement strand
CACAAACACATGATCGACAGGCGGCTGCGTCCACGTTGCACACCCCCACCGCATCCCACCAGGTCAGACGGCCAATGGCGGCTGCCGTACTAGGAGTCGACGCGAACGGAAACCTCTGGTACTACCCGCACAGTGGAGCCGGCCTCGCCAACCCGGTCAGAATTGGACATGGTTGGGCGACCTTCAAGCACGTGATGGCTGCGGACTGGAGCGGTGACGGTGCCGCCGACGTCCTAGGAGTCGACGCGAACGGAAACCTCTGGTACTACCCGCACAGTGGAGCCGGCCTCGCCAACCCGGTCAGAATCGGACACGGCTGGGCGACCTTCATACACGTCATGTGACGTAACCACTCACCAGGGCGGGTCGGCCCAGACACCAGACACGGTGCCCCGGCCGACCCGCCGACAAGGCGCCTCTCGGTTATTCCCTAACAACTCCTAACCACCAGACCCGTTCTCGCGTAGCGCTTTGCGGTGATAGGCAGCATCCGTGGCCCAACACCGACGCCCTCACATGCCGCAGACCGAGCGGTTGAGGTCGCGGCTGGATCGCCGGGTGTCGCCGGTTCGTAGTTCAGCCACGGCGGTCGAGAATTGCCCCATGCGTGTTCGGGACACAATGCGGAAGAGTTCCCTCGCTGCTTGCTGCGCTCCAGGTCGCCTGGCAGGTCGGGGCAGGGCGGTTTCCTCCGTCGTCGGCGAGTGAAGTCCCGGTGCCCTCACCGAACTTCCAGTGGGCGGTGGCGCGATAGTCCAGGAACAATCCCACCTGTACCACTCCACGCACCGTCACCCTCAGCGGCCAACAGCCGCTTCGATCCCAGGTACGCGAACACGGCGCGCAGGAACGCCCGCAACGCCGCCGGATCGACCTGCACCTCGTCCTTTCCGGTGTCGTAGATCCCGCGTGACTGATCAGGTGGTCGTTCCGGTTGCGGGTAGCCAGGGACGGCCGGTGGCGAGTTCGGTGAGGGCGTGCATGATGTTGCGGCCGTGCGCG
>NZ_JBFAAF010000267.1:0-1023 GCF_040639595.1 Micromonospora sp. NPDC023814 | reverse complement strand
GCAAACTCGTCGAACGACCCACCGCCGAACTCGACACGACCGACGCCGCAGCCGCCTGATCAAGATTTCTCATCCACAAGTCTTGACTATTGCTCGATGACGGCCGACGCGAAGCTGATCGGGACGGGTCCGGGAGGACACGTGGGGGCGACTCTGCAATCCAGCGCGGCCGACCCGAACCCCGAGATCGACACTTCGGAAAAGTCACTTCCCGGACCCGCCATACCCCAGCCTAGAACAACCCTCGCCGACGCTTCGGGCCGTTGGTGGTCCCCGAGCGCTCGACGAGGCTGCGTAGCACCGAATGGGGTACGGCTCCGAGTCGCAAGCTCCTACCGGCCCGTGGCACCGTCGATAAGCTCTCGCAGGATGTCGGCGTGACCGGCATGCCGGATGGTCTCGCTCGTCATGTGGGCGAGCACCCAGCGAAGCGTACGAGACGTGTCACCGACCGGCTGCGCGGTAAGGACGTCGGGGCCAGCGGCTGCGATGATGTGGGCGTCGCTGTCTGCGATCGCGGTCCGGTAGCCGGCGATGATCTGATCCGGGGACCGGTCCGACTCGACCACCATGTCGAAGTCGACGTCGGCGTAGCGCGGGTCGCCGGCGAACGTGTAACCGAACCAGTACCGTTCGGCGTCGGTCAGATGCTGGACCAGGCCCAGCAGGGTGGTGTCGGAGACGACCAGGCGGCGCCGCAGCTGCTCCTCGTTCAAGCCCGCGACCTTCTTCAGCACGCATGATCGAGCGAAGGACAAGAAGGCGAGGGTGGTGTCGAGCTCGCCACCGTCGTTGCGCGGCACGGCTTCGCGTTGGGATTCGATCATGCGCTGACCTTACGTACTGCCATCCGGGAGAGGCAGGCGGGGACGTCATCCGAGCGGTACCGACCAGACACCCGCTCATCGGCACCCCCGGATGCAGGCGCCCCCCTGTCTGCCAGGCTGAGATGAGGCAGCCTCCCCGGTGAAGCTAGGCTTGCTGGGAGACAGGAAGAGGATCATCGTGACACTGCCCAACACG
>NZ_JBFAAF010000266.1:0-1029 GCF_040639595.1 Micromonospora sp. NPDC023814 | reverse complement strand
TGGGTCTGCTCGTCGAGCGGGGCAAAGACGGCCAGGCCGTGCGATACCAGGCGGTGGTGCCCGCGGGGTGGTCCTCATCCGAGCGGCAGGCGGCCGCCGACTGGCTCGACCGCCAACCCCCACCGGCGCCCTCCGTGAACACCCCGCCGGTGCCCGCAGCGGTGTACGAAGCCCTCCAACAGACACCGAGCGTGGTGCCGGGCAGCGCGGTCGTGGTGTGGGCGGCGATGCTGCGTCACGGCCAGCCACTCACGACCGCCCAGGTCATCGACTCCACCGTTCTCAACCAGTCCGCGATCACCAGCCTGGACGCCGCCGCGCGGTACGTGAAGGCGTTGCGGGGGCAGGGCCTGCTCGTCGCGCAGGGCAAAGACGGCAATGCCGTGCGATACCAGGCGGTGGTTCCCCAGGGGTGGTCCCCATCCGAGCAGCAGGCGGCCACCGACTGGCTCGACCGCCAACCCCCACCGGCGCCCTCCGCGAACACCCCACCGGCGCCCTCCGTGAACACCCCGCCGGTGCCAGCAGCGGTGCACGACGCCCTCCAACAGGCAGACAGCGTGGTGCCGGGCAGCGCGGTCGTGGTGTGGGCGGCGATGCTGCGTCACGGCCAGCCACTCACGACCACCCAGATCATCGACTCCACCGTTCTCGACCAGTCCGCGATCACCGGCGTGAGCGCCGCCAAGCGGTATGTGCAGGTGTTGCGGGGGTTGGGTCTGCTCGTCGAGCAGGGCAAAGACGGCAGGGCCGTGCGATACGAGGCGGTGGTGCCCGCGGGGTGGTCCCCATCCGAGCAGCGGGCGGCCACCGACTGGCTCGACCGCCAACCCCCACCGGCGCCCTCCGCGAACACCCCGCCGGCGCCCTCCGTGAACACCCCGCCGGTGCCAGAAGCGGTGCACGAAGCCCTCCAACAGACACCGAGCGTGGTGCCGGGCAGCGCGGTCGTGGTGTGGGCGGCGATGCTGCGTCACGGCCAGCCACTCACGACCGCCCAGGTCATCGACTCCACCGTTCTCGACCAGT
>NZ_JBFAAF010000265.1:0-1031 GCF_040639595.1 Micromonospora sp. NPDC023814 | reverse complement strand
CCAACACCGTCTGGATCAACAAACCCACAGCTCAACCCGCAGATCTACAGAACACCTGACCACGAAAACGTCTCACTTGACTTGACAGGTTCCGCTTCGACCGATCGCTGATTGTGGTCGCGCCGGGTCAGGATCGCACGGTTGCCACGTACGGCGAATCCGTCCGGGCCGTGCACGGGGCTTGGCCAGCTGGTCACTTCACCGGTGGAGGGGGTGACCCGTGTGAGGAACGTGCCGGCGCGGCTGCTGCCGGAATACCAGACCAGCCATACCTGGTCGCCCTCCGTCGCGGCGGTGCAGCCCTGCAGTGGCCAATCAGGAAGACGGCCTTCCGGAGCCCATGTCACCTGGCCGTCCGCGCTCCAGCCAGCCAGTCCGGCTGCTGACTCTGGATGGCCTCCGTAGATGCCTTCGTCACCGTAGGCCGCCCAGATCGACCCGCCGAGATCGGTCACCAGGACTGATATGTCGTCGCCGATACAGAAGGCCCTCTGTGGCCCGCCTCCCAGGGACCACACCACGGCGTTCGGCTCCCACGAGCCAGTGCCCTTCCTGCGTGCGCGTCCGCTCGCGATGAGGAGTCGTGAGTCGGAAAGAAGAGCGATGTGATCCGGCGAGACCTGAATGTCCTCGATCGTTTGGCGTCGAATTCGGCCGTCGGTTTGGCGGATCACCAGTACGCCGTCGAACGGACCCTTCGGGCTCCATCCCACCCAGCCCTTGACGTAGCGGCTTCGACGTAGGTGCCGTCGATGGACGAGCAGGACAGCAAGCTCACCTGTTGGGCCGACTGTCCACCACAGAGGGCGTCGCCCTGCCCAGAGATCCGCGGTGGGCAGCTTCCATACCCGATGAGCCTTGACGGCCGCGGACACGGCACCCCCGGTTCTTCAGCAGGGTAGGTGCGAGCAGTGTAGTGATGCCGGGACCGGCCGCGGGAGCAATGCTCGAAACCTGTGGATGAGCGTCGGGAGGCGTACCCTCCCGGCGACGCTCCATGTCCAAGGAATCGAGTAGAGCCCGCGCGCCAA
>NZ_JBFAAF010000264.1:0-1045 GCF_040639595.1 Micromonospora sp. NPDC023814 | reverse complement strand
GACCCGGTCCTGGGCGCGCGGCCGCTGCGCCGCACGATCCAGCGCGACATCGAGGACAACCTGTCCGAGCGGATCCTGTTCAACGAACTGACCCCAGGCCAGATCGTCGTCGTCGACTGCGAAGGCGACCCGGACAACATCGACAAGTCCAAGCTCGTCTTCACGGGTGCGGACCGGCCGGCCGAGGTGCCGGACGCGGTTCCGGCCGACCTCGGCGGCACCGCCGCCGCGGGGGCGGACGAGTAAGGCAAACCGCACAAAGGCGACGGCCCGGTGGCATCAGCCACCGGGCCGTCGCCGTTCCGTATCCCTGTCGAGCTGATGTCGCACAAGGTCCAGCTCGGGGTGCCGGCACCGAGGTCGGCGGGGCACGGCACCCCCATCCCGTAGTCCCTGTCGAGCTGCCCCCACAGATGGGGCAGTAACGCCCCACCCGCGTCGTCGGAAGGACCGTCTCCGCGGAACGTGCCGCCGCCGACCGAGCCTGGTATGAGCAGTGGTCCGACAGGCGGGGCAGCTCGACAGGGGCAACAGAGCACGGCCCGCCGGGCCTGTGGAGGTGGGCAGACGGGTGGCCACCTCGCAGCGACGGTCATACCGGACAAACCAACATCCAGGCACGGGCGACGCGCGGATCACCTGGGGCGTCGATCATCTGGGGGCTGTGTCCGGCTGGTGGCGGATTGCGGTGGCGGGGGCCACCGGCCCGTCGGGCATGGGTCGGGGGGCCGGGGCGTTGTAACCATCGTGAGCGCGTGACCCCCGGACCGTTTCGGCGGCCCCGGGGCGACGGCCGGAATGCCGGCCGGACCCGCGTCGTTACATCCCCCGGACCGGGATTGCTGGAGTGATGGCCGCTGGAATGTGCGGCCCGCCCAGCCGCTTGCATCCCCCGGGACCGCGCCCCGAGCGAGAGGGCGCGCACCCCTTCTGGCTTGACCTTTCCTTTTCCGTGGCGCACCCGCCCCCCTTCTGGTGTGTGCCGCGTACCCCCGATCGAAAGGTGCTTCATCATGCGTACCGATCTGATCCGTAAGGCCGCCCT
>NZ_JBFAAF010000263.1:0-1054 GCF_040639595.1 Micromonospora sp. NPDC023814 | reverse complement strand
GTGTCCACACCCGGCTTCTCAGCCTGCACCGCCACAGCCACGGCGGTGATCGGGGTGCTCTCGACCGTCGGGGCGGCGTGAGCAGCGGCCGGACCGGCGAACACACCACCGGCAAAAGCCAGACCAGCAACACCAAGAACGCTCTTACGCATGATCGTGTTCATCAGACGCTCCATTCGGGGGTTGGCACCACAACCGCCGAGGGGGATCAGCGGGGGCGCAAGCACCGTCCGGCGCTCAACAAAACTCAAAAGGAATCCGGCGTCACACGCCGGGAAGAATCAGACCGGCCATCTGAAGACCGGGAGTGGCCCGTACGCGGGGCGAGGGGGGTCGCCCTCCACCGGCCGGGACCATGTGTAACGACCGGCGGCCCACCAACATTCCGGGGGCCGGGGCCTGCACGCCAGCCCGCCGGAGGGCGGGGGTGGCCTTGCTCGGCCGTACGCAGGGTGTAACGACCCCGCCCCGCCCACGATTCCGCCCCCACGATGCCCCCGGTCACACCCCAAACCGGACCCACGGGACGCCACCGCCCGGCCCCTGTCGAGCTGCCCTCACAGACGGGACACAACCGCGACAAGGGTGGGTGGGTCGGGTGCTGTGGATGCTGTCGAGCTGCCCCATCTGTGGGACCACCCGTCACATCAGGCTCGGTCGCTGCGCCGCACGTCTGCCCCGTCTGTGAGGGCAGCTCGACAGGGGCCCGGCGGCGGCACCCGTGGGGTCCGGTTGTGCGCCCCATCTGTGAGGGCAGTTCGACAGGGGCCGGGCGGCGGAACCCTGTGGGGTCGGGCGGTCCCACAAACGGGGCAGCTCGACAGGGCCCACGTCACCCGACCCGCCCGGACCTGCCGACTGCGGGTCGACGGGTCGCCACCCGCAGCCGACACCACGCCAACCCCACCGACCCCACCGACCCCACGCCGACGCCTCACCGGCGCTTCGCGGACGCCTCACGACAGCCGTACCGCACAACCGCATCCAGGCACGGACGGCGCGCGACCACCGACGGGGTGTGGCCCGCCGTGCCCGGAGCCGGGCACGGCGGGCC
>NZ_JBFAAF010000262.1:0-1067 GCF_040639595.1 Micromonospora sp. NPDC023814 | reverse complement strand
GAGCAATGCTCGAAACCTGTGGATGAGCGTCGGGAGGCGTACCCTCCCGGCGACGCTCCATGTCCAAGGAATCGAGTAGAGCCCGCGCGCCAACGCGGGCCGGGAAGGGTACGCCCGTGCTTACCGTAGTCAACCCGGAAGATCCCACGCCAGCGGCCGTGTCCGCGCCGGCCGTGTCCGGCGGCTCCTTGATCGACGAGATCGTCCGAGACGGTGCCCGCCGGATGCTCGCCGCCGCGTTGGAGGCGGAGGTCGCCGCCTATATCGCCGCGCACGCGGGTGAGCTGGACGAGAACGGCCGCCGGCTGGTGGTGCGTAACGGTCACGCCCGGCCGCGGCAGGTACTCACCAGCGCAGGCGCGGTGGAGATCGTGGCGCCGCGGGTCAACGACAAACGCCTCGACGAGCAGGGTGAGCGCCGGCGGTTCGCCTCGGCGATCCTGCCCGCCTGGTGCCGCAAGTCGCCGCAGATCAACGAGGTGCTGCCGCTGCTCTACCTGCACGGGCTCTCGTCGTCGGACTTCGTGCCCGCCCTGCAGCAGTTCCTCGGCACCAGCTCAGGGTTGTCCGCCGCGACGATCACCCGGTTGACCGCGCAGTGGCAGGACGAGGCCCGCGCCTTCGGCGACCGGGACCTCTCCGGCGTCGACTACGTCTACCTCTGGGCCGACGGCGTGCACCTGAACGTGCGCTTGGACGAGGCGAAACTGTGCCTGCTGGTCATGGTCGGCGTGCGCGCCGACGGCCGTAAGGAACTGGTCGCGCTCGCCGAAGGCTACCGCGAGTCGACCGGCTCCTGGGCGGACTTGCTGCGTGACTGCAAGCGCCGCGGCATGCACGCCCCGGTCCTGGCCGTCGGGGACGGGGCACTCGGGTTCTGGAACGCGCTGCGTGAGGTGTTCCCGGACACCCGGGAGCAGCGTTGCTGGTTCCACAAGATCGCTAACGTCCTCGCGGCGCTACCGAAATCCGCGCATCCCGGGGCGAAGAAGGCCTTGGCCGAGGTCTGGAACGCCGAGGATCGTGAGCACGCCCGCCGGGCGGTGGCCGCGTTCAAGCTCGCCTAC
>NZ_JBFAAF010000261.1:0-1071 GCF_040639595.1 Micromonospora sp. NPDC023814 | reverse complement strand
ACCGTCTGGATCAACCCACCCGAACCCGCTCTCGATCAACCGCTACCCCAAGCGGCGTAAACACCCACTGGTCCCACCAGCCTTGACAAGTTCCGACCCGAACGCGCCCGCAACGACTTCGGCGCCGGCTTGGCCAGCCCATCCGACGACGGCGGCCGCGACGAGTTCGACGAGTCCTGCCCCAGCCGAGCCCGCAGATCCGCGTTCTCCGCCCGCAACACCGCGTTCTCCGCCCGCAACACCGCGTTCTCCGCCCGCAACCCGGCGTTGTCCCGCTCCAACTCAAGAACCCGGGCCTCCAACCGGGCAAGCCGCTCAAGCAGCTCCACGATGGACGGCGTTCCGGACACCCAACCATGATCCAACCCGAACGGCCCAGGTCAAGCCGACCCGCCGACGAGCACCTGACCAGTCACCGGTCCCGGAGGGTGGTCAAGCCGTGACTGTGAGGCATGCGGCAAGGTCGGTGAGTGTTGATGTCGTTGTGTGGGTTGTGGGGTTGGTGTTGGCCAGTATTGCGGAGATCCAGGTGTATCGCGTTGTTGGGTCGAAATGCTCCGCCAAATTGGAATGGGGGTTGGCTCGTGTTTGGGCGACGAGGGTCGGGCTGCCGCTGTTGAGTGAGCTGGGGTCGAGTGCTTGGAGAATGACGGCGTCGACTTGATCGGCGATGGTGGGGCCAGTGTTGGCCAGGGAGGTCAGATGTTTGAGTGGAATTCGGCCTAGGGCGTTTTGAAGGATGGACCGTCTTGTGGCAGCGTCTGATGCGTTGCTGTAGGCGTGGATGAGATTGGTGATGCTGGTTGTTGCGTGGATGTTGACGGTGGTTGATTGGGGTGTGTTGGTGGGGTTGCCCGGGTGCTGGTCAATGTAGCGGAAGACGGTGTTCGGGCTTGGTATGGCGATCTTCGTGTCGCTGGCGGCCTGGAAGAGCTGGTCGTACGTGAGCCATGCTCCTGTCAGGATGGCTGTGTATTCGCCTAGCGTGCTGTACGGAAACGTCGTTGTTGTGGTGAAGCGATCCCACAGTTCCAGAATTTCACTGGTTGCGTGTTGTTGGAGGACGGCGTT
>NZ_JBFAAF010000260.1:0-1074 GCF_040639595.1 Micromonospora sp. NPDC023814 | reverse complement strand
CGGTGGAACCTGGAACCGCTACAGCCCTAGCCGCAACACACTGTGATCAGCGGACAGGGAATACAGGACAGTCGGATTACCGCACCCTGCCAGTCGGGCGGGCCGACCAGGGCAGCCCGGGTAACGCCGTTGGCTGGCGTCATCGTCGTGGTGCTCATGCCGGCATCACCGCCTCGCCGGCAGCAGCCCCCGCAGGGCCCGCAGCGCCTACGGCACGGACGCGGTGGCGCTGCTGCGAGCCGTCTGGTCACCGACAGCGCCACCATGGCTGGCGCACCTGCCCGCGATCGAGACCCTGCGCCAGATGCTGGTGCAGAACTCCCACATCAGCACCGACACCCGCGGACACCAGCACCCCGACTCCACTAAATCTGATCATCAACGTGGCCACCACCGCCTCGACCACACCCGACGTGAAGGCCACCACACCCATCCGAGCCGACTGGCCGAACACGACCTGCTACCCGACCAGCACTACCTCGACGCCGGCTACCCGTCGGCCGACACCATCACCACCGCGCTGGACACCTACGGCGTCACGATGATCACGCCCGCCTCCCACGACACCTCCACACAGGCCCGCGCAGGTCTCGGGTTCGCCAAGAACGCCTTCACCATCGACTGGACCCTGCGGCAGGTTACCTGCCCACACGGCAACACCAGCCTCAACTGGAGCCCAACCCGCCAGCGCGGCACCCAGGTGATCGTCGTCAGGTCGGGCGCCGATGCCTGCGCCCCCTGTCCCGTCAAAGCCCAGTGCATCACCTCCCAGCGCCGCCGACGCCAGCTCACACTGCGTCCCCAAGAAACTGCACGAAGCCCTCGCCCGCAACCGCGCCCAGCAGGACAGCAAGGACTGGCAGCACACCCACGCCCTACGCGCCGGCGTGGACGGCACCATCAGCCAGGCCATCGCGATCACCAGCATCCGCCACGCCCGCTACCGCGGCCTGCCCAAAACCCGTCTCCGTTTCATTGGGTTCATCCGCTGCCGGCCGCTGAGCCGCCCCGCTTTCGCCCCCGGTCCGACACAGCTCGAGTGCGCCGGCCTGGAGCGGTACGCGGTTGATCAGG
>NZ_JBFAAF010000259.1:0-1095 GCF_040639595.1 Micromonospora sp. NPDC023814 | reverse complement strand
TCCCGGTTGACCCCCGTTGAATTCGAGACCATCATGCACCCACCGGCCAGTCAGGCCGCGTGACTACACCTGTCACCTATTGGTGCAGCAGACCCGTGAAGTGCAGGTGGAAGCGGGGGTGTTTGAGTAGCCACTGCTGGATGGCGGGTGTCTTGTGGGTGGCGTAGTTGTCCAGCACGAGATGCAGGTCAAGGTCGGGTGGTGTCGCCTGGTCGATGGTGCGCAGGAAACGCAGGAATTCCTGGTGTCGGTGTTTGCGCTGGGTCTGCCCGATCACCTTGCCGGTGACCACGTCCAGCGCAGCGAACAGGCTGGTGGTGCCGTGCCGTACGTAGTCGTGGGTCGCCCGCCCAGGAATGCCGGGCATCATCGGCAGCATCGGCGCGGTCCGGTCAAGAGCCTGGATCTGTGTCTTCTCATCCACCGCGAGCACCATGGCGGCCTGTGGTGGGTCCAGGTACAGCCCGACGATGTCGCGGACCTTGTCCACGAACAGCGGGTCGGTGGACAGCTTCCAACTCTGGACCAGGTGCGGTTTGAGGCCAAAAGCCCGCCAGATCCGCGAGATCGCGCTCTGGTTCAGCCCCACCGCCGCGGCCATCGACCGGGTTGACCAGCGACTGTCCTCGTGAAACGGGCGCTCCTCGAGGGTCTTCGTGATCACCGCTTCGACCTGCAGGTCAGTGACTTTCCGCGGCGCACCCGGGCGCGGCTCGTCGCGCAGTCCGTCCACCCGATCGGCCACGAACCGCTTACGCCACTTGCCGACCGCCGGCAGCGATACGTCAAGCCGGCGGGAGACCTCGCTGTTGGACAGACCCCCCCCCGCGCACGCCAGCACGATCCGCGCACGCATCGCCAACGCCTGCGCCGTCTTCGGCCGACGGGCCAGCCCCTGCAACACTTCCCGCTCCTCGGCGGTCAGCTCCAGCGGCGCCAACTTCGGACCACGACCATCACCCACATCGAACAACCTATCAATGAACTAACGACTCAGCACACTAGTGTCCCGAGTCGTTGATTCATTGCTAGATTGATGGCGTGGGTGATGGTCGTGGTCCGAAGTTGGCGTTGCTGGCGTTGACCGCTGAGGAG
>NZ_JBFAAF010000258.1:0-1097 GCF_040639595.1 Micromonospora sp. NPDC023814 | reverse complement strand
TTGGCGCGCGGGCTCTACTCGATTCCTTGGACATGGAGCGTCGCCGGGAGGGTACGCCTCCCGACGCTCATCCACAGGTTTCGAGCATTGCTCACGAACAGCCCGAGCCCGGACCATCCCACTACCAGCGCAGACGGGCCGGCATTCGGCCCTCGACCTGCCCGACCGGGTGCTGCTGGTCGCCGCGTACTGGCGCACCAGCCTGACGATGCGACAGGTCGGTCCGCTGTTCGGGGTGTCGCACTCCGCCGCGCACCGGGTCGTCGGCATCCTCGGCCCACTGCTGGCCCTCGCCCCGGTGCGCCGCACGGCGCGCCGACGGGGAGCCCCACGACCTCCCGGCCGGCTCGACAGCGCTCCTACAGTCATGATCGGCCGGCAGCGGCACCAGACGTCCCGCGCAGCCGTCCTCGGCAGGTGCGAGGCTGAGATCAATAGCGGGACCGACGTAGACCGAACCCTCGCGCTGCCTGCGAGATCGCGCCCTCGATGCCTGACCGCAGCGCGTAGCCGGGTTGGCGTCAGCTCGCCTCCTGAAAGTTACGCTGTGCCTGGCGCCGGCCGTAGCGGCGGCAACGCTGACACAGCCCGGCCCGGTTGTTGCGGCTCGACACGGCCGGCTGACCGCCGCACGAGTCGCAGACGAGGGGGATGGTCTGCAACTGGCCCCGCCGCTGCTCGAACAGCATGCCGCCCCGGATGACGCCGGTGTCGCCATGCAGCGTCGCGTCCCGTACGCACTGCTGCGTGACTGGGCAGGTGAGGCAGATGGAGATCGCCTCCGCCCGTTTCGTCCAGTCGTCGGACCACCACTCGGGGTCATGTCCGGCGCAGGCGGCGCGGCTCCACCACGCCCGCCCACCGTCCGGGCTTGCCGGGGAATCCGGCTCACCTTCGGCCATCCGACCGCACCTCCGTCATGTCGGGCGTGCGGATGCAGCACGCGCCATTTCTCAGGGAGGTTTTACGGTTGGCAGGCCCTGTCGTTTATCACAGAGCAAAAGGTGACTGATCAGGTGGTCGTTCCGGTTGCGGGTAGCCAGGGACGGCCGGTGGCGAGTTCGGTGAGGGCGTGCATGATGTTGCGGCCGTGCGCG
>NZ_JBFAAF010000257.1:0-1105 GCF_040639595.1 Micromonospora sp. NPDC023814 | reverse complement strand
GTGTCGTGGAGCAGGTCCCAGGTGAAGATCAGGATGCGCCGCCAGTCGCTCCGCTCGGACCGGGCGGGGCTGTCCGGCGCGGCCGACAGGTCCAGCAGTCGCCGCACCGCGACCAGGTCCGCCTCGCTGAACCCGTCCCCGAACACCCCGGCCGCCACATGCGCCGCCGCCCACAGACGAAGGTCGCCCGGAGCCGACACCCCGGTCACCCGCGCCACCAAACCGGCCCAACCACCCTGACCGGCACCGGCCAGACTCCGCAGCCGGGCCAGCAGCCGCGGCGTCTGCACCCGCTCGTCGGTGAACGTGAACACGTCAGGCTGCGCGAAGAATCCCAACGCCCCGACCAGGTCCGGCGACCGCCGCACCACGTCCTGCAACTCCGCCAGCGTCGGCGAGTGGTCGAACGAAGCCGCCACCTCGGCCAGCACCGCAACCCGCCCGGTGTCGAAGACCAGCCCAGGCACCGATCCAGGCGACTCGCCCAGCACAACACGAACGAGCGCTTCCAACGAGTCCCAGTAGAGACCCCCCGACAGCGCGACCAGTCGTGCGGGCCCTACCAGATCCGCCTCGACGAAGTCGGGCCCGACGATCGCCGCCGCCAGGTAGGACACGCCCCGGACAATCCGCTCGGCATCCAGCCCATCGGGAACACCGATCGCCGCCGCCAACCCGGCAAACGACCCGTGCCGCCGCCTCAACTCTTCAACACGCCACTCCAACCGGTCGATGTCCACCCGCACCGGCGCCGAGTTCGCCCCGGCATACCTGTCCGCGGGCTGGGCGAACCGCACCGGCTCCCAACTCGAACCGGCACCCTGCACCCGCGCGTTCGGGAACCACCGCCGCAGCTCCTGCACCACCTCCGGCAACAGCTCCACCGCGGACGCGTCCACCGCCTCAACCCGAGCCCGCGTCGCCGGATTGATCCGGATATGCAAACTCTCCACCGCCGCCCGGGCAACCCGCGACCGCGACCCCTCCGGCACACCCTGCAACTCAGGCACCAACAACGACAGGTCCAACCGCGACCCATCCCTCGCCAACCCCGCCTCAGACGCCGCCTCACCCAACGGCACCAGCAACGCCGCCGCGCCCCGCC
>NZ_JBFAAF010000256.1:0-1158 GCF_040639595.1 Micromonospora sp. NPDC023814 | reverse complement strand
GAGCAGAACCTCCAACAGCCCACCGGCTGCGATCACCAGCCTGCCGCACACGCCCTGGCCGCATAACCCCCGAAGGACTTACGCCCTGAACCACTTAGAGAAAGGGACAACGCCCAACAATCGTCCCAAAGGTCGGCGGTATGACGCCACGCCGCCGTCACCGGCCCACCGCCCGAGGATGTCCCGACCACCGTTGACAGTGACCGTCAGGGCGATGTGGACGGGCCCGGTTGGCGACCTGCCCGTCGCCGGAGCTTGACGTGGATGCAGTCGATGAAGATCGTCCGGTGGACCGGGTCAAGGGGCCGGTTCTGCCCACCCCGTCATGCCGTCCGGCACCGCGATCGGTGATCGCGGTGCCGGTCCCCGGACACCTCCGCCCCGTACACTTCGGCCAGGTGCGCGCGCAGATCTCCCCATGAGTCAGGCCCTTGGCCGACAGCGACACCGCCAGATCCTCCACTCCGCCGGGCCGGCGGGATCGCTTGGGCACGATCACAGGCGTGAACGTGCCGTCATGGTCCCGAGGCACGCTGATGTTCACCGTGCCGACCTCGGTCAGCAGCGTCTTGGCCCGCCGCCCATTGCGCCAGTTGCCGCTGTTGGCCCCAGCCAGGTCGTGCAGGCGTAGCCGAGATGGGCGTCCATCTCCGTCTCCACGAACCACTTGGTCAACTGCTGCTACACAACAACTGCACCGCCTGCGCCCGCGCCTGCGCGGTCAACCTGGCCACCAACGCCGGGTCCAACGCCTCGGCGATCGCCTCGGCCGCCTGGATTCCTGCCATACCTCGATGATCCCGTGCCTCTCGGACCAATCCGGGCGTCTGCTCGCCCACATTCGAGATCACGGCGTGGAACGGGAAGGTTGTGAGGGTGGAAGGTTGTGCCGGCTGCCACTGGCACAACCCGCCCTTGCACCCGCCGCCGCAGCCCCTCCGGCAGTACGTCAACGAGGCTCGCGACTGTAGTTACGGCTGCCGGTAATTCCTGGTTCACAGTGTTCAGCCCCTCGATGGCACGCGTTTGGGTGTTGCGCCAGCGAATCGGTGATCCGCCGATCCGGAACGTGTCAAGGGAATGAGGCCAGTGGGAGTTAAGCGACCAGCGGTTGCGGTTCCGTTTGCTGGTCGGGTTTGTTGATCCAGACCTGTTCGG
>NZ_JBFAAF010000255.1:0-1166 GCF_040639595.1 Micromonospora sp. NPDC023814 | reverse complement strand
AACACATCCGGGTGGGCCTTCTCGATCTCGTCGAACAGCACCACCGAGAACGGCCGACGCCGCACCTTCTCCGTCAGCTGCCCACCCTCGTCGTAACCGACGTAACCGGGAGGGGCACCCACCAGCCGCGACACCGTGTACCGGTCGTGGAACTCCGACATGTCCAGCTGGATCAGCGCGTCCTCACTGCCGAACAGGAACTCCGCCAGAGCCTTCGACAGCTCCGTCTTACCGACACCCGACGGGCCGGCGAAGATGAACGACCCCGACGGACGCTTCGGGTCCTTCAGACCGGCACGGGTACGACGGATCGCCTTCGACACCGCCTTGACCGCGTCCTCCTGCCCGATGACGCGCTTGTGCAGCTCGTCCTCCATACGCAGCAGACGCGAGGTCTCCTCCTCGGTCAGCTTGTAGACCGGGATGCCGGTCCAGTTGCCGAGCACCTCAGCGATCTGCTCGTCGTCGACCTCGGACACGACGTCCAGGTCACCGGCCTTCCACTCCTTCTCCCGCTGGGCCTTCTGGCCGAGGAGCTGCTTCTCCTTGTCGCGCAGCTGCGCGGCCCGCTCGAAGTCCTGCGCGTCGATCGCGGACTCCTTGTCCCGGCGCACCTGCGCGATCCGCTCGTCGAAGTCCCGCAGGTCTGGCGGCGCGGTCATCCGACGGATCCGCATCCGGGCACCGGCCTCGTCGATCAGGTCGATCGCCTTGTCCGGCAGGAACCGGTCGGAGATGTACCGGTCGGCCAGGGTCGCGGCAGCCACCAAAGCGGCGTCGGTGATCGAGACGCGGTGGTGCGCCTCGTAGCGGTCCCGCAGGCCCTTGAGGATCTCGATGGTGTGCGCCAGCGACGGCTCACCCACCTGAATCGGCTGGAACCGACGCTCCAACGCGGCGTCCTTCTCCAGATGCTTGCGGTACTCGTCGAGGGTGGTCGCGCCGATGGTCTGCAGCTCACCACGGGCCAGCATCGGCTTGAGGATGCTCGCCGCGTCGATCGCGCCCTCGGCGGCACCCGCACCCACCAGGGTGTGGATCTCGTCGATGAACAGGATGATGTCACCCCGGGTGCGGATCTCCTTGAGCACCTTCTTCAGGCGCTCCTCGAAATCACCGCGGTAACGGGAACCAGCCACCAGAGCACCAAGGTCGAGGGTGTAGAG
>NZ_JBFAAF010000254.1:0-1170 GCF_040639595.1 Micromonospora sp. NPDC023814 | reverse complement strand
CGCGCACGGCCGCAACATCATGCACGCCCTCACCGAACTCGCCACCGGCCGTCCCTGGCTACCCGCAACCGGAACGACCACCTGATCAGTCACCGCTGGACTACATCGGCGCGTTTCGTGACGGCGCGGAAGGCGAACGTCCGCTCGCGGGTAAGCGCATCGCCTACTCGCCGGACATGGATCTGTTCCCGGTGGAGGCGTCAGTTGAGCGTGTTGTCCGCCGAGCCCTCGAGGCTTTCGAGGAGGCTGGGGCAATGGTTGATCAGGTGAAGCTGGGGCTCAATGAGATCCAGGTCACCGATCTGGGCGGCAGGAATCGGCGGCCACTGACCAGCCAGTACTTCGCCGACACCTGGGTGCTCATGCAGGCTGGCTTGTACGGCCACGCCCGGGACCTGTTCCTGGAGTTCGGCGTTCCGGTGGATCTGCGCGAGCACAAGGAGCAGTTGACGCCACAGTTTGCTGCCATGCTCAACCGGTCGGAGACGCTTTTGGCCGAAGAGTACCGGCACCTCGACTTCTTGCGCGCCGACGTGCTGCACAAGCTGAACGTCGTCCTGGAAGCCTATGACTACATAGTCACGCCGACGGTTGCCGTCGCGGGCGTCCAGAACGCTAACAATGGCAATACCCTTGGCCCGTCGGCTATCAACGGTGTCGCCGTCGATCCGCAGATTGGTTGGTGTTTGACCTATCCGGTCAACTTCAGCGGTCATCCCGCGATGAGTCTGCCGGCTGGCTTCGCGCCGAATCCCCTGGGGGGCCCGAAGCTGCCGGTTGGCCTGCAGGTCATCGGTCGCATGAAGCGGGATGACGGGGTCATCACCGCTGCTGCCGCCTACGAACAGCGCAATCCGTGGTACCACCACTACCCGCGGTAGTCAATGGTGTCCATGCCATGGCTGTCGTTCATCTGAAGGGGCAGGCGCGACTCCTTGCTACCGCAAGGAGTCGCGCGTTCCTCCTCTCCCAATCCTGTTACCTGCAATAATCAGGCCGTTGCGTTCGGCCTGATTATTGTCAGGGGGCGCGGAAAATGTCTGAGGGACGTCTCGTGACCTCGACCGGTGTCTGTTAGCCTCGATGATTCGCGCCTGACGCCGGCTCCTTCGGCCCGGCACGCCTAATCGTTGTTTATCGATGCTGCTGGGTTCCGGGCATGGTGGTGGG
>NZ_JBFAAF010000253.1:0-1188 GCF_040639595.1 Micromonospora sp. NPDC023814 | reverse complement strand
CGCAACGCCTGACCCGCAAAATGCAACGCCACCAGAGACGACGAACACGCCGTATCCACCGACACCGCCGGCCCCTCAAGACCCAACACATAAGCGATACGACCAGACGCCACACTCACCGCACCACCAGTCAACCCATAACCCTCCACCGCACCACCAGCCTCACCCAACCGAGGCCCATACTCCTGTGCCACAACACCAACGAACACACCCGTCGGCGAACCCCGCAAAGAATCCGGGGCAATACCAGCCCGCTCCAGGGCCTCCCAGGAAACCTCCAACAAAAGCCGCTGCTGCGGGTCCATCGCCAAAGCCTCACGCGGCGAAATGCCGAACAACTCCGCGTCGAAATCCGCAGCCCCGCCGAGAAAACCACCCACCCGGGCAAAGGAACCGTCAACCGTCCAACCACGGTCGACCGGAAAATCCCCGACAACATCGTGGCCCTCGACAACCACCCGCCACAAATCCTCGGGCGAATCCACCCCACCCGGGAAACGACACGCCATACCCACGATCGCGAGGGGGGCGTCGACCGGTGCGGCGATCGTGGACATGGATGGCACGGGGTCGACGGCAGCCGATGTGTTGCCCAGCCGGTCGGTGAGGTGGGCGGCGAGCGCGGCCGCCGTGGGATGGTCGAAGACCACGGACGCCGGCAGCGTGGTGCCGATCACGAGACCGAGGCGGTTGCGCAGCTCGACGGCGGTGAGTGAGTCGAAGCCGAGCTCCTTGAGGGGACGATCGACGTCAACGCTGTCGCCGGTGGCGAAGCCGAGGACGGTGGCGACGTTCGAGCGGACCAGGCCCAGCAGTGTGCGCTGCCGATCGGCGGGGTCGAGCCGGGCCAGTTCCTCGCTCGGGGTCGCCGGGGCGCCAACCGTGGCGGTGTGCTCGGAGCGGCGGCGCGAGCGGCGGGCGCCGGCAGTCTCGGTGACGAGTCCACGCAGGATGGCGGGCACAGGCTCCCGAGTGTCGCCCGTCAGGTTGAGGTCGGCGGCGATGACGGCGGGGTGGTGCCCCCCGATCGCGGCGTCGAGCAGGGCGAGTGCGTCGGTTGTGGGCATGGCTCGGACGGTGGCCCGGTCGAGGCGGGCGCGGTCGCGGTGTTGTAGGTGGGCGGTCATGCCGGTGGTGTGTTCCCACAGTCCCCAGGCGATGGAGGTGGCGGGCAGGCCGGCCCGGTGC
>NZ_JBFAAF010000252.1:0-1211 GCF_040639595.1 Micromonospora sp. NPDC023814 | reverse complement strand
GGGCCGCCGAAACGGTCCGGGGGGCACGCGCTCACGATGGTTACAACGCCCCGGCCCCCCGACCCATGCCCGCCGGGCCGGTGGCCCCCGCCACCGCAACCCACCACGAACCCGGCACGGCGCCCAGGCCACACCCTGGTGCCGTCGCCGAACCGGACACCCGGCGCAGGCAGGCATCCACCCGGCAGCCGTCATGGTGGGATTCATGGGGTGCGGCACCCTGTGTGCGTCGGCTGCGAGGTCGCGACCGGTCGCCCGCTTCGACAGGTCCGGTGGGTCGGGGGCTTGTGGCCCCTGTCGAGCTGCCCCGTCTGTGGGACCACTCGTCAGACGAGGTTCGGTCGCCGGCGCGACGGCACGTGGTCCGCGTCTGTCGCACCATTCGTCACACCGGGCCCCGGCCGCCTGCCCCGGCACGCTGTGCCCCATCTGTGAGGGCAGCTCGACAGGGCCAGGCAGCGGTACTCCGACCTGGATCGTCTGCGACGTCGTCCGGCTCTCCGGCCCCGATCTGGTCGGCGAGGCGTGTCGGGTGACGATCCGCCTGGCGTTGTCGACCGGACCCGTCTGCGACATCGCCGGTCAATCCCAACGCAGGCACAGCCCGTAACGACCACCTGCCGCGCCCGCCGCCGGCCGGAAACGGGACTGCTGCGACCATGACGGCATGGAGATCTGGAACAACCCGTCCTGCTCGAAGTGCGCCGCCGCCCGGTCCGCCCTCGACGAGGCCGGTGTGGGTTACGGGGTGCGCCCGTACCTGGACCGGCCGCCGAGCGCGGCGGAGTTGACCGAGGTGCTGCGCCGGCTCGGCGCGCGCCCCTGGGACGTCTGCCGGACGCAGGAGCCCGCCGCGGTCGCCCTGGGCATGGCCGACTGGCCGCAGGACGAGGCAGCCGAGACGCGCTGGATCGACGCGATGGTCGCCGCCCCGGAGCTGATCCAGCGGCCCCTGCTGCTGCTCGACGACGGGAGCGCGCTCGTGGGCCGTACGCCGGAGGCGGTCGCGGAGGCGGTGCGCCGCAGCGGCGCGGCGCCCGGCGGTGGCGCGGAGCCGGGCCGCCCCTCGCCCCGGTGAACGGGTGAACGGGTGAACCCGGCGACGCGTTTCCGCCCCTAGTGTCCTGAGTCGTTGGAAGCTTTATTGATCCGGGTGCAGTAGTTGGCGAGATTATCGAGGATCTGGTCGGCGGTTTTGGTCCAGACAAAGG
>NZ_JBFAAF010000251.1:0-1218 GCF_040639595.1 Micromonospora sp. NPDC023814 | reverse complement strand
CTCGTCCGACAGGTCGATGCGCGACTGCGCACCCTGCACACCATGCGGAACCAGCTTCGCGGTTTCCACACCCGGCTTCTCAGCCTGCACCGCCACAGCGGTGACCGGCGCCGCCGCCTCGACCGGGGTGGTGTCGGTGTGGTTCAGCGGACCGGCGGCCAGACCACCGGCGACAGCCAGACCAGCAATACCAAGAACGCTCTTACGCATGATCGTGTTCATCAGATGCTCCATTCGGGGGTTGGCACCACAACCGCCGAAGGGGGATCAGCGGGGGCGCAAGCACCGTCCGGCGCTCAACAAAACTCAAGGGGATCCGGCGTCACGCACCGGGAAGAATCAGACCGGCCATCTGAAGACCGGGAGCGGCCCGTACCGCGGGGCGAGGGGGTCGCCCTCCACCGGCCGGGACCATGTGTAACGACCGGCAGCCCACCACCATTCCGGGGCCGGGGCCTGCACGCCAGCCCGCCGGGGGCGGGGGCGGCCTTGCTCGGCCGTACGCAGGGTGTAACGACCCCGCCCCGCCCACCATTCCGCCCCCACGATGTCCCCGGTCACAACCCGAACCGGACCCACGGGATGCCACCGCCCGGCCCTGTCGAGCTGCCCCACAGATGGGGCACAACTGGACCCCACGGGATGCCGCCACCTGGTCCCTGTCGAGCTGCCCTCACAGACGGGGCACAAACTGGACCCCACGGGACGCCATCGCCCGGCCCTGTCGAGCTGCCCTCACAGACGGGGCACAACTGGACCCCACGGGAGGCCACCGCCCGGCCCCTGTCGAGCTGCCCTCACAGATGGGGCACGTGCCGTTGCTGGGGACCGAAGCCTGACGGGAGATATCGTGCCATGGCGGACGACCGAGCCTGATGAGGCACAATGTGCCCTCGCGGGCGACCGAGCCTGGTGTGACCGGTGGTCCTACAGATGGGGCAGCTCGACAGCGCCCACCCCACCCGACCCGCCGGACCTCGCGACAGCGGGTCGACGGGCCGGGGTAGGCCGGGGTGGCGGTGCAGGAGGCGGAGACGGTCGGGGTCGACACCCCGCAGCCGGCCCCACGCCGACCCCACTCCGACGCCTCACCGACGCTTTGCGGCAGCCGTACCGCACAACCGACATCCAGGCACGGACGGCGCGACCACCGACGGGGTGTGGCCCGCCGTGCCCGGCGCAGGGATCAAGCCTGACCGCCCGGCGCCGGGCACGGCG
>NZ_JBFAAF010000250.1:0-1253 GCF_040639595.1 Micromonospora sp. NPDC023814 | reverse complement strand
CAACGCATTTCTGTCGAACACGCCATTGCGGAGCTGAAATGGTGGCGACAGCTTCAACGCTTCACCGGCCGCCGTGAGCTTCTACCCGAGACCATCGACGCGGTCGCCAGCCTGGTATCCGACCGCATGATCACCTGGTAACCAATCCACATCACGGCAGCCCACAAGCCCTGGCAATTGCGCACGAGATCGTTAGCTCCGTTCGGCGACAGGGATCTGCCCGCCATGAGGGCCCACCCGTGGCTTCCAGCCCAGAACAACGCCAAGGAGTCGATCTAGACGCCTGCCCAGCGGTGTGCTCCATCGCCGAGGATCCCGTGGCTGAACGTGACCACCCGCCGGGCTCGGACGCCCTGGCGACCCAGGCTGAGGCGGTTTGGCTGGGGTTCCTGGAGGCTGACAGCGGAATTCTCAGCTTTCGGCGACTTCGCCGGTCGACGCTGCCGCCCTCGCCGGTCGAAGCCGGCCCACCCGGGCTGCTCCGGCGATCAGGCTGAGGATGCCGGTCAGCGTGAGCGTGATGACGCTGGCGGCCAGTGAGCCATTCCGCGCAAGGGTTTGATCACCAGGGGTGATCATGTGGTTCGGGCGTGCTCGACGTGCAGCAGCGCGAGGGCGGCTGACACGATCTTGCCGATCCGCCATGGGTTGAGGCTGACGTTGCGAAGTGCCTTGAATGTGGTCTTGAGCAGCGAGTTTCCGCGTTCGCCGATGGCGCGCAGGCTGTTGTGGGTCTTGTTGAGCTGCTGCTGGGTTGTCGTGAGCCGGCCGCCCTTGGGTTTCTTGAACGCCACGGTGATGGTGTCGGACTCGCCTTCGTAGCCCAGGTCGCCGAGGGTACGCAGGTCGCCGGCGGCGGCTCGCAGCGCTGGGAGGATCTCGGTGTGGGTGCGCACGGCGGTGGTGTCGTGTTCGCGGCCGGGTCGCACCTCGGAGGTCCAGATCGGCCAGCCGTCGCCGACGGTGATCACCTGGATGTTGCCGCCGTGGTTGTCGTGTTTGGCTGACCACCACAGGTCCACTCCGGGTGTCGGGCCGGGGGTGCGACACCGGTCGGTCTCGATCAGGGTCCCGTCGATGTTCACGTGGCAGTGCCCCGCGGCCTTGGCGGCCAGCAGCGCGCCGTGCAGGCCGGGCGCCCGGGCGGCGAGCACGTCAATGCCCTCGTGCAGGTAGTCGTAGCCGGTGGACGTGCTGATCTGGTTGTCGGTCGCCAGATGCTTGATCCGGGTGCCGTCGCAGAACCAGCGCAG
>NZ_JBFAAF010000249.1:0-1267 GCF_040639595.1 Micromonospora sp. NPDC023814 | reverse complement strand
GCTAGTCGGTGACGGCTAGGAGCTTAGCGAGGCGCTCGGCTGGGGTATCCCAGCCGAGCGTTTTGCGTGGGCGGCCGTTGAGTTCGGCGGCGACGGTGGCGAGGTGGTCGGGGCTGTGGACGGCCAGGTCGGTGCCTTTGGGGAAGTACTGGCGCAGCAGTCCGTTGGTGTTTTCGTTGGAGCCGCGTTGCCAGGGTGAGTGTGGGTCGCAGAAGTAGACCGGCATCTGCGCGGTGATGCTGAACTGGTGGTGCATCGCCATCTCGATGCCTTGGTCCCAGGTCAGAGACCGTTTCAGATGTTGCGGCAGGGCGGCCATGGCGGTGAGCAGGCCGTCGCGGACCCGGTCGGCGCTGCGGCCGGCGCCCAGGTGCACGAGCAGGACGTAGCGGGTGGAGCGTTCGACAAGTGTGCCGATCGCGGAGCCGTTGTCCTTGCCGATGATCAGGTCGCCTTCCCAATGTCCGGGCACGGCACGGTCGTCGGCCTCGGCGGGCCGTTCGCTGATCATCACCATCGGATGGGTGAAGCGGGGCTGGCGCTGCCCAGGCTGACGGCGGGGACGTCGCACCGCGCGGCCGGTGCGCAGCGCGGCGGTGAGTTCTCGGCGTAGTTCGCCGCGGCCCTGGACGTAGAGCGCCTGGTAGATCGTCTCGTGTGACACGTGCAGCTCGTTCCGCTCGGGAAAGTCACGGCGCAGCCGACGGCTGATCTGTTCCGGGCTGTGCTTGCGATCCAGCATGGCTTGGACGTGTTCCCGCAGCGCCGGGCATGCGGCGATTTTGCCGATCTTCGGGCGAGGCCGCCTGCTGTCGGCGCGTTGCTGGGCCGCGTAGGGCCGGTAGTCACCGCTGTCCGGGTGCCGATTACGGCGGATCTCCCGGCTGATCGTGCCCGGCGAACGCCGCAGCTCAGCGGCGATCGCCGCCTGCGAGGCACCCTCCCGCAGCCGATCAGCGATCACGATCCGCTCATCCTGGGACAGAAACCGGTCCGACACGGCCAAAGGCCGGGCAGCGGGAGGTACTCCCTGCTGCCCGGCCTTCGTCTGGCTCGTGCGGCCGTACCGCCAGCGGTGACCAGTCTTGCGATTGATCCCGACCAGCCGGCACGCCTCACTCGTACTCACACCCCGCGCCACAAGATCCAAATATGCCTGACGCTCCGCGCGAAGCTTCTTCGGACCCTGCGGCCTGCGATCCCCACGGATCTCGAACACTGCAACCCCTGATCACGTCAGGCGTTGCAACGATCCCTAGAACCCGAG
>NZ_JBFAAF010000248.1:0-1268 GCF_040639595.1 Micromonospora sp. NPDC023814 | reverse complement strand
GCTGGCGGGTGATGCGCTGCCAGCACTGTTGGGCCTTCCTGAACGGCCGCAGTCGTTTGTGCTTCTTGCGGATCCAGCGCACCAGGTAGGCGTTGATGCGTTCCAGGAGGGGCAGCAAAGCGGAGCGGTAGTACGCCCCGTAGTACTGCAGCCAGCCGCGCACGATCGGGTTGATCTTTCGTGCGAGCTCGGCGAAGGTGTGGCCGATCCGCAGGTGGATCCGCCAGGAGCGGACTTGCCCACTGATCTTCTTCAGGGCTTCCTTGCTGATCGCGGGCAGGAAGTTGGTGAAGTTCTTCCCCTTCCTGCTGCGCGCTTTGCGGGCTTGGAACGTGAACCCCAGGAAGGTGAACGACGTGTGCTCGTACGAGCCGCGCCGGTTGCCGTCCTTGCAGTACACGATCTTGGTCTTGTCGGGGTGCAGCCGCAGCCCGACCTCGTCCATCCTGTTCCCGAGTGCCGCCAGCACCTGGCGGGCCTGGTGCTCGCCGACGCAGTGCACGACCGCGTCATCGGCATAGCGTTCGAACTGCACGTCCGGAAAGTTCCGGGCGAGCCAGGTGTCGAACGCGTAGTGCATGAACAGGTTCGCCAGCACGGGCGAGACCGCAGACCCCTGCGGGGTCCCCCGGTCCCGCTCCTGCAAGGTTCCGTCGGGCAGTTGCAGCGGCGCTTGGAGCCACCGCTTGACATACAACGTCACCCAGACGGCGTCGGTGTGAACCTGGACAGCCTTGACGATGAGGTCCCACCGGACGCTGTCGAAGAACTTTTGAATGTCAAGATCGATCACCCAGTCTTTCTTCCAACACCGTTGCCGGCAACGCTGGACCGCATCCAGCGCCGACCGATTCGGCCGGTAACCGTAGGAATCCTCGTGGAATATCGGATCCACACGAATCCCCAAGTGCCTGGCTACCACCGTCTGCGCGACCCGGTCGGCGACGGTGGGGACGCCGAGCATCCTCGTGCCACTGCCGTGCTGTTTCGGGATCTCCACCGCTCGCACCGGAGGCGGAAAATACGTCCCCGACGACATCCGATTCCAGATCTTGTAAAGGTTGCCCTCCAGATCGGCCTCAAAGTCGACAATGGACTGCCCGTCCACCCCCGGCGCACCCTGATTTCGCTTCACCTCACGAAACGCCTCCCAGACCTCCCACTTCGAAATCACAAACGGCTTCTCTGGTGACTTCAGCTTGTCCATCGGCTCCTCCCGAACAACGTCCGGTTGACCAGACACACACAGCCGCGGATGACCCGGCCCC
>NZ_JBFAAF010000247.1:0-1269 GCF_040639595.1 Micromonospora sp. NPDC023814 | reverse complement strand
GGGTCTGCTGCACCGATAGGTGACATCTGAGATGGCTTGCCCTGTGGGCGAGCTGGAAGGATGTCGCTGTGCCCAAGCCCTACCCCCGAGAGTTCCGCGATGACGTCGTGCGTGTGGCTCGTGACCGTGACCCGGGTGTGACGGTCGAGCAGATCGCCAAGGACTTCGGGGTCCACCCGATGACGTTGTTCAAGTGGCTGCGCCAGGCCGACGTCGAGGTCGGCGCCAAGCCGGGTGTGACCCGGAGCGAGTCGGCCGAGCTGCGGGAGGCGCGCAAGCGGATCAGGCTGCTGGAGCAGGAGAACGAGGTCCTGCGTCGGGCCGCTGCCTACTTGTCGCAGGCGCATCTGCCGGGAAAAGGCTCTACCCGCTCGTGAGCGAGCTGGCCGCCGACGGGATCCCCGTGGCGGTGACGTGCCGGGTACTGAACATCGCTCGTCAGCCCTACTACCGGTGGCTTGCCCGCCGTGTCACCGACGCTGAACTGGCTGCGGCGTATCGGTCGGACGCGTTGTTCGACGCCCACCGCGACGACCCGGAGTTCGGCTACCGGTTCCTGGCCGATGAGGCCCGCGACGCCGGCCAGCCGATGGTCGAGCGCACCGCCTGGAGAATCTGCTCTGGCATGGGCTGGTTCAGCGCGTTCAGCAGAAAGAAGCGTCGGGGCAAGGGCGGCAAGGTCGGTCCGCCAGTACACGACGATCTGGTGCGCCGCGACTTCACCGCAGACGGCCCGAACCGGTTGTGGCTGGCCGACATCACCGAGCACCGCACCGGCGAGGGCAAGCTCTACCTGTGCGCGATCAAGGACGCGTGGTCCAACCGGATCGTCGGCTACTCCATCGACTCACGGATGAAGTCGAGGCTGGCCGTCAACGCCCTGCACAACGCCGTAGCCCGCCGTGGTGACGTGGCCGGCTGCGTGCTGCACACCGACCGCGGGTCGCAATTCCGAAGCCGGAAATTCGTCCACGCCCTCAACCAGCACCACATGATCGGGTCGATGGGCAGGGTCGGCGCCGCTGGCGACAACGCTGCCATGGAGTCGTTCTTCGGCCTGCTACAGAACAACGTCCTCGACCGCCGAACCTGGACGACCCGGCAGCAGCTGAGGACCGCGATCGTGACCTGGGTCGAACGGACCTACCACCGCCGTCGACGCCAACGATCCCTGTCCCGGTTGACCCCTATCGAGTACGAGACCATCATGACCCCACTGGCCAGTCAGGCCGCGTGACTAAAACTGTCACCTATCGGTGCAGCAGACCC
>NZ_JBFAAF010000246.1:0-1290 GCF_040639595.1 Micromonospora sp. NPDC023814 | reverse complement strand
GCCTGCCGTGCCCGGCTCCGGGCGGTCAGGCTTGATCCCTACGCCGGGCACGGCAGGCCCCACCCCCGTCGAGGTCAGCCACCGCCCGCGCCTTCCCGGCCCGCGTTCGCGCCCATGTTGCGGGGTCCGCGACAGCGCCCTTCCCCATGTCCGCAGGATGGGTCTTTCCGGTCGCGGGTGTCTTTCTGGTCTGCGGGTGCCTTCACCGTGTCCGCCGGAACGCCCTCCACGTCGGCGGATAACCCTCAGAGCGCGTTGAACAACCAGGTCAGCTGGTGTTGAGGAGTCGGCCGGTCTTGTGACCTGGGGCCAGTTGCGTCGTCAGTCAAGGGTCCGGGCCATCCCGACAGAGTTCGGCGCCGTTTGGCGGAAACCGTGCCGCTCGTAGAGGCGGCGGCCCGGTGGATCGGCGAGCAAGTTCACGAACGCACCGGGCGGCGCTTCCCGACGGATTGTCTCCAGTAACGCAGTCAGTACCGCGTCACCTATGCCCCGGCGCTGGTGCTCTGGCAATACAGCCATGTCGACCACGTGGAAGTACCACCCGCCATCGCCGAGCACCCGACCCATCCCTACTGTCGTGCCGCTCTCCTCGTGCAATACGTGCACCGCAGCCCAGCCACCCTGCACCGCGGCGGCAGCCTGATCGGGTCGACGCGGTGAGAGCCCAGATCGTTTGCGAAGGACTAGGTAGTCTCCGACCGTCGGTGGTCCATCGACCAACCGATAACCCGCCGGCAGGGCGGTAGGTGCTGTCATGACCGCTATGCTACAGCGCTCCTTACGAGACAGTGGCGACCGTCGCTTGGACCGCGTACCTGCTGCTTCACCGGCGTCACCAAGATCTGGGCCGACGGTGGCTACGCGGGGCCAACTCGTCACCTGGGCCGCCGCTGTCCTGGGCCTCGCTGTGGAGATCGTGCGCAAGCTCGCCGACCAGGTCGGCTTCCAGGTCCTGCACCGCAGATGGGTCGTCGAGCGGTCCCTGTGGATCAACCGTTGCCGACGCACCGTCCGCGACTACGAACGCAGCCCCGAACACCACGCCGCGATGGTCCGGTGGGCCATGGTCATCATTCATGACCCGACGCCTCGCCCGACACCACAGGATCGGCTGGCTCCAAGCCGTACTCAACACCAGCTGACCTGGTTATTCAACGCGCTCTCAAATGCGTTCAGGGCCACCCCTGTTGGAGTGGCCCTGAACGAAAGATTGTCCGGCGGTGTCCTACTCTCCCACACCCTCCCGAGTGCAGTACCATCGGCGCTGGAGGGCTTAGCTTCCGGGTT
>NZ_JBFAAF010000245.1:0-1297 GCF_040639595.1 Micromonospora sp. NPDC023814 | reverse complement strand
CCGATCTACCAGGAGCTCGCCACGTATCGATCCATCACACGCCGCGCTTCATCGCCTTGTGACCATCCGCCCTGCCGAGTTCCCGGACGCTCACTAAGCGATCGATGCGAGGTGGAGAAGCTGGTCACCGGCCTGCAGATCGTCGAGCCGGGAGTCGTCCCGGTGAGCGATTGACATCCCGACCCCGACGATGCTGCGGACGTGACCCGCGACGAACTGCTCGCAGTGCTCGCCCATAGAGCGGGGCCCGAGGAACCGCCGTTCTAACCAACGCGGCAGCCAGGAGCTGCGGGGTCGTTCCACATTCAAAATCAAAAACTTGGCGGGCTGGGACAGTTACCCAGTGCCGGGCCGTCCGTGCGTAGCTGGACTCTTGCGGCTGGGCCCGGTCAGGCCGCCGTCGCAGGCAGCGGCAGTGCGGGGAACGCCTTGGTTTCGTCGTAGGTGGTGCTGGTGGCCAGGCAGTGCTCCGTGACAAAAGGCGGGCGAGTGCCATGGAAGTCGCCACGAAGCCGCCCGCCACGAGCGCGTCGGTGAACTGTGCCACGATGCCCGCCGGGTCGTCGGCGTCGGACACGAAATGCAAAACGGCGATCATAAGCACCGCGACCGGTGCGGTGAAATCCAGCAGGTCGTTGACAGTTCGGCTGGCGAGAACGTCAGCCGGGCGACGCAGATCGGCTTGGATCACATCGGCGAGGGGGTTGTCGGCCAACAGCGTCGCACTGTGCTGCACTCGCCACCGGATCCACGTCGACATAGACAACCCGCGCATCCGGTGCCGCCTTCTGGGCCACCTCGTGGACGGTACCGAGGGTGGGAATGCTTCCGTTCGCTGGTGGTCTCGTCGACGCGTTTGTCGTTGCCCCGCCGCGCGACCACCTCGACCGCACCAGCCGAGGTGAGCACCTGCCGCGACCTCGCGTGACCGTTACGCACCACCAACCTGCGGCCCTGCTCATCCACCTGGTCGGCGTGCGCAGCGATGTACGCGGCGACCTCGGCTTCGAGGGCCGCGGCCAGTATCGCCCAGTCACACCGTCACGCACGATCTCATCGATCAACGACCCGCCGGACACGGCCGGCTGCGGTACGGAAGATGGCGTGGGCTCTTGCGGGTTGACTACCGTAAGCACGGGCGTACCTTCCCGACCCGCGTTGGCGCGCGGGCTCTACTCGATTCCTCGGATTCGGACTCGCCGGGGTGACTGGTCAGGTGCTCGTCGGCGGGTCGGCTTGACCTGGGGCGTTCGGGTTGGATCATGGTTGGGTGTGCGGAACGCCGTCGATCGTGGAG
>NZ_JBFAAF010000244.1:0-1317 GCF_040639595.1 Micromonospora sp. NPDC023814 | reverse complement strand
GCGAACCCGAACGGCAGGATGTTGATGTACATCCCGTGCACCCGCTCCGCACCCCGCACCTCCGGCCGCGCGTCACACACCAGACCGGAGTGGAACCGCTGCTCGTCGGTGAGCTGGCTCATCACCTTCAGGTGCGCCGCGTGCAGGACGGCCTTGGGCGACACCTCGTACGCCGAGGCAAGCGCGCGGATCCGCTGGTCGAGGTCCTGGTAGCTGATCCGGTGCCGCAGTGCGGCGCCGGCCGCCCCGGCCGGTTCGCCCCAGCCGGCGGGCGGCGTGAACTTGGCGTACCCGGACGTGATCTTCCGCCAGTACGCCTCGTCGGCCGGGGACGCCAGCGCCGCGCGCTCGGCGGCGACGAAGTCCGCGTACCGGACCGCGACCGGCTCCGGCGACTCCGGTGCCATGCCGACGCAGCGCCGCTCGTAGCAGCCGAGCAGCTCGGCCAGGAGGCTGTTGAGGTCCCAGCCGCCGGTCACCAGATGACTCACCGCGACGGTGAGCCACCAGCTTCCGTCGGTGGCGACGTGGACGCTGACCCGCAGCAGCGGCGCGGGGTGCTCCGGGTCGAACGGCCGGGCCCGCTCGGCGTCGACGTGGCCGCGCAGCTGCGCGTCGGCCTGTTCCTCGTCGAGCTGCATGATCCGGACGTCGACGGGCGCCTCGGTGTGCACGAGTTGCAGCACGGAGTAGCCGCCGAGGTCGAACGAGGTGCGCAGGGTCTCGTGCCGGTGGACGACGTCCCGCACGGCTCCGGTGAGCGCCTCGGCGGAGAAGTGCTGACGGCTGTGCACGCGGAAGCAGCGGACGATGTGGTAGAGCGACCGGTCCGGGTCCTTCTGGATCTCCACCAGCATGCCGAGCTGCGCCTGGGCGATCGGGTACGCGTCGGCGAGGCCGGCGGGCAGGGCGGCGCGGTCGGCGTCGTCGAGCAGCGCGAACGGGGCGACCGCCTGGAACTCCGGTTCGGCGGTGGCGGTCTCCTTGGCCGCGAGGTGCGCGGCGAGGGTCGCCACGGTGCGGTGCACGAAGACGTCGCGGACCCCGACGGGGAAGCCGGCCACCCGCAGGGCGCCGACCAGCGCCACTGCCCGCAGCGAGTCGCCGCCGAGGTCGAAGAAGCTGTCGACGACGCTGACGGTGTCCAGGCCCAACACCCGCGCCCAGATCTCCGCGAGCCGCTCCTCCAGATCAGTGCGCGGCGCCACGTGCGCCCGCTCCGCCACCGTCACCGACGCGGCCAGAGCCGCCCGATCGACCTTGCCGTTGGCATTGAGCGGGATCGCCTCGACCGCGGTCAGATCCGACGGAATCATG
>NZ_JBFAAF010000243.1:0-1370 GCF_040639595.1 Micromonospora sp. NPDC023814 | reverse complement strand
CGGAACTTGTCAAGGCTGGTGGGACCAGTGGGTGTTTACGCCGCTTGGGGTAGCGGTTGATCGAGAGCGGGTTCGGGTGGGTTGATCCAGACGGTGTCGGGCAGGTGTAGCGCTTTGGGTCTGGGTCGGGTGGAGAAGCGTTCGGGGTGGGTGGTCCAGGCGGTGTCGAGGGCCTGGGCGCGTTGTTTCTGCTGGTCGGCAGCGTGGCCGTAGTGGACGTCGGCGGGGGTGTGCAGGCCGATGCCGGCGTGGTGGTGTTCGTGGTTGTACCAGCCGAAGAACGTGTCGCAGAACGCGCGGGCGTCGGCGAGTGACCCGAAGCGTTCGGGGAACGTGGGGTGGTACTTGACGGTCTTGAACGCGGCTTCGGAGAACGGGTTGTCGTTGCTCACGTGGGGCCGTGAGTGCGAGCGGGTGACGCCCAGGTCGGCCAGCAGCGTGGCGACGCGTTTGGAGGTCATGGAGGTGCCGCGATCGGCGTGCACGACGTGCGGGACGCCGTGGGTGGTGATGATCTCGGCGATGAAGTCGTGGGCGATCTCGGCGCTTTCTCTGGCGGCGACGTGGTGTCCGACGACGTACCTGGACCAGATGTCGATCATGACGTAGGCGTCGTAGTACGCGCCCTTGGTCGGGCCGGGCAGTTTGGTGATGTCCCAGGTGAATACCTGGCCCGGGCCTGTGGCGGTCAGTTCGGGGCGGGCGCGGGTGGGGTGTCGGGCCTGGCGGCGCCGGTCGATGACCTGGCCGTTGGCGCGCAGGATCCGGTAGAAGGTGGAGATCGAGGCCAGGTAGACGCCTTCGTCGAGCAGCGTCGCGAACGCCTCCGTCGGGGTGGTGTCGACGAACCGGTCGCTGTCGAGCACCGCCAGGACGTGGGCACGTTCGGCGTCGGAGAGTCGGTTCGCCGGCGCGGGCCGCGGCGCGGGCGGGCGCCCGGTGGGGACGCGGGAGCGTCGGTGGGCGGTGCTGCGGGAGATCCCGGTCAGGCGGGCCGCTGCGCGCGTCGACGTCGCCACGGCGAGCAACGCCGTGTGGGCGTCGGTCAGGGCTTGGTCGGCTTGGTGTCGGTGTCCGCGCTCTCGGAGATCTCGGCCAAGAGCGCGTGTGCTTTTCCCATGATGTCCAACGCCGCCTCGGTCCGGGCGATCTTGCGGTTGGCCAGCTCCAACTGGCGGCGCAGCCGGGCGATCTCGGCCTGCTCCCCGCTCGGCCTGCCGATGCTCTGCCCGGGTTTCTTGCCCTCGAGCAGGCCGGCGTCGCGAGCACGGCGCCACTCACTCATCAGAGACGAGTACAGGCCGTTGCGGCGTAGATAGCCGTTGCCGTCGCCCTCGGCGACAGCCTGCTCGTACTCGGCGAGCAGCCGC
>NZ_JBFAAF010000242.1:0-1380 GCF_040639595.1 Micromonospora sp. NPDC023814 | reverse complement strand
ACGCTCGGCTGGGATACCCCAGCCGAGCGCCTCGCTAAGCTCCTAGCCGTCACCGACTAGCCAACGCGTTGCAACGACCCCTTGAAACCGCCCGCCTCCGGTAGAGGAAGGGGCCCTTCCTAACACCGGTAACCTCGGGAGCATGTCTTCCATGCCGGCCAGGCTGGCCGAGATCGTCGACGAGTTCGCCGCCGCGCCCCGCGACGTGGTGCTGGAGATGCTGCTGGAGTACGCCGACGTCGTCCCGCCGCTGCCCGCCGGCGCCACCGACCGGGAGGGCATGGAGCAGGTGCCGGAGTGCCAGACGGCGTTCTTCCTGCGCGCCCGGGTGACGCCGGAGAAGACGGTGGAGACCCTCTTCGACTGCCCGCCCGAGGCGCCCACCACGCGGGCGTTCGCCGGCATCCTCGCCGAGGGGCTGGCCGGGGCGAGCCCGGACGAGGTGCTCGCCGTCCCCGACGACCTCTACCAGCGGATGGGGCTGGCGCAGGCGATCAGCCCGCTGCGGGTGCGCGGCGGCACGGCGATCCTGGCCCGGCTGAAGCGGCAGGTCCGGGAACAGATCGGCTGACCAGGGGGTTGTCAACCGGCATGGAGATCGAGATCTACGCCGACGTGGTCTGCCCCTGGTGCTACATCGGCAAGCGTCGGCTGGAGCAGGCCGTGGAGTCGTACGACGGCGAGGTGACCGTCCGCTACCGGCCGTACCAGCTCGACCCGTCGCCGGTGCCCGAGCCGCGCCCGCTGGTCGAGGCGATGGCCGCCAAGTTCGGCGGGCAGGACCGCGCCCGGCAGATGTTCGGACACGTCACCGAGGTGGCCGCGGGCGCCGGACTGAAGCTCGACTTCGACCGCGCGGTCGCGGCGAACACCTTCGACGCGCACCGGCTGGTCTCCTGGGCCACCGACCGTGGCCGTGCCGCCGAGACGGTCGACGCGCTCTACCGCGCCCACTTCACCGACGGGGTCGACGTCGGCTCCCGGGACGCGCTCGCCGCGCTCGCGGGCGAGGTCGGCCTGGACGCGGCGGAGGCGCGCCGCTTCCTCGACTCCGACGAGCGGGTGGCCGACGTCTCCGCCGAGCTGGCCGCCGCCCGCCAGATCGGGGTGACCAGCGTGCCGACCTTCGTCCTGGCCGGCAAGTACGCGGTCACCGGCGCCCAGGAACCGGAGACGCTGCTCGCCGCGCTGGCCGAGGTGGAGCGCCGCGAGTCCGCCGGCTGAACCGACCCGCCCGACCGGATGCCGATGTTTCACGTGCAACGGTATCGACGTCGGTCAGCGGCTAGGTGTACTGCCCAGGGACGTTGGTCGAGATTGTGTGACGACACGATCTGATGTCGTAGGCAGGTGAAGGCCTCCGGTTGTGGAGTGGAGCTG
>NZ_JBFAAF010000241.1:0-1382 GCF_040639595.1 Micromonospora sp. NPDC023814 | reverse complement strand
CCCGACGACGAGGCACAACCAGGACCCAACACCACCGGTACGACAATTTTTACCGCCGACGAACCCGGTGAACGTTTGTGGCCACCGCACTAGCCAGCGCGTCCCGGCCGGTGCAGCCAGGGCGCGACCCTGGGCGCCGCCACAATCAGGGCGACCGCGAGCGCCGTGATCACCGCCTGCCCGATCCGGCCGGGCGTGGTCCCAGGAGCGGTGTCCAGCACGTAGTTGGCGTACCCGTTCGCCGCCGCGTCGCTGGCGAACACGGCACAGCCGAGCAGCAGCCCCTCGATCCGGCGCAGCGTCAGCAGCAGCGCCGCGAGCGGATCGAACACGGTCAGCGAGGTGAAGTACAGCATCAGCCAGGTGGGGGTGGACTGGCTTGGACCACCCGGCCGGATGCCGAGCAGGTCGCCCAGGTGGACGATCCCGCCGTACGCGAGGACGCAGACGGCGGCGATCACGACGACCCGAACCCACCGGGGCACGCCGGCCCAGCGCCGGAGCGCTGTCGGTCTCTCCGTGCCCACTGTCACCCCGGTTCCGGTCGGGCAATGACCCGCCCGCGCCGCATCGATGCTAATGCGGGGACGTTCGCTGCGCCGGCACGACAGCCACAGTGGACACGGTAGGCGCAGCTGTCCACGGCCTGGCGGGTCGTCCGCCACCCCACGTCCCCAGATTCGACAGCACCGAACAAAGGCCTACAGGGAGTGACACGATGTACTGCCGGTCACTCCCCGACTGGGACGGGACACCCCCTACTTCCCTACCCCTACCACCCCCTCCGCCCCCACCCTGACCACTCCTCCGCGGCCGAGCTGCCAGCGATAGTCTGTCGCCTCGACGAAGGCCGGAACTGCGAACAGCAGCCGGCCGAGTTGATCCATGCTTCGTTGATGGTCCGGCATTCCCAGCGCTGCGACCAACTCCGTACGCGTCATCGGCACATCAGCAGATGCCGGTACCCTCGCGGCATGGTGAGGCAGAGACGTGCCCGCGTCGCCTCGTTTTCGGCACCCCGCCAGGCTAAGCGATGTCTCGTAACTTTGACAGCTGCCTGGCTCTTGGTGCGCTGACCCACCAACGTCCATTTGATTGGGGTTCGGGCTGCCCGCAAGTGGGCTACCGGCAGTAGAGTCCTGGCCGCCTGACGACGTTGGGGGCGCGGTCATGGGGATGCTCTGCAAGGTAGACGGCCGGGAGATATGGGATCGCGGCCTCCGTACATCGCAGATGTTCTGCGGGCAGGTCCTGCTGCTTGAAAAGCTTGTCGAGACACCAAGCGGGATCGTGACTGGTCAGGTGCTCGTCGGCGGGTCGGCTTGACCTGGGGCGTTCGGGTTGGATCATGGTTGGGTGTGCGGAACGCCGTCGATCGTGGA
>NZ_JBFAAF010000240.1:0-1409 GCF_040639595.1 Micromonospora sp. NPDC023814 | reverse complement strand
GCTGCGGCTCTCGGCGGCGTCGACGCGGTCGAGGCGTTCACCCCGGTCGCCCCGTTCGCCCTGGTCAGCGAGGCCGACCGGGCCGCCCTGCCGGCAGGCCTCACCGACGCCTACCCGGCCACGCAGGCCCAGGTCGGCATGGCGGTGGAGATCGCCAAGGACGAGGCCACCGCGCCGTACCACATCGTGCACGCGATGCGGGTCCAGGACGATCTGCCCTTCGACGTCGCGCCGCTGCGCGCGACCCTCGCGGAACTGGTCGCCCGGCACGAGACGCTGCGCACCTCCTTCGACCTGACCGGCTACTCCATGCCGATGCAGCTGGTGCACGCCGACGCGCAGGTGCCGGTTGCGGTGCACCCCGACGCGGCCGGCCACCCGGCGTACGTCGCCGCGGAGCGGGAGCGGCCGTTCGACCCGGCGCAGCCGCCGCCGCTGCTGCGGGTCGCCGTGCACCGCGAGGACGAACGGGCCTGGTGGCTCACCGTCTCCGTCAGCCACCTGATCACCGGGGGCTGGGACCTCAACCTCCTGCTGGCCGACCTGCTCGGCGGATACCACCGGCGGCGGCGCGGCGAGCAGCCCACCCCGGTCGAGCCGGCGGCCGTCCGGTACGCGGACTTCGTCGCCGCCGAGCTGACGGCCCTGCGATCCGATGCGGACGCCGGCTACTGGCGGACGGTGGTGACCGGCTGGCCGAAGCTCACCCTGCCCGGGACGCCCACCGTGGACACCGGCCCGCGGCGGGTGCACCGCGCCACGCTGGACATCGCCGACCTCGACGGCGCGTTGCGCCGGCTCGCCAGCACCGTCGGCGTACCGGTCAAGGCGGTCCTGCACGCGGCGCACCTGAAGGTGATGAGCCAGCTCACCAACGAACCCGCCTTCCACTCCGGTCTGGTGTGTGACGCGCGGCCGGAGGTGCGGGGTGCGGAGCGGGTGCACGGGATGTACATCAACATCCTGCCGTTCGGGTTCGCGCGGGGTGCGCGGACGTGGCGGGAGCTGGTGCGGTCGGTGTTCGACCGTGAGGTGGAGTTGTGGCCGCACCGGCGGTATCCGTTGCCGGCGGTGCGGCGACTGACCGGTGTGGACGCCCACCCGATCGACGTCGTGTTCGGTTACACCGAACCCCGGACCGACGGGACCGCGCCGGTCGGCGCGCCTCCCGCCCGATCCGCGGAAACCATGCCGACCACCGACGCCGCAACGCCACCGGCCGGCGGCGACGCCATCGAGATGTCGGTGGCCGGCGACGGGGCCGCCACCGAGTTCGCGCTCTCCGTCGGCGCCAGCGGCGCGACGATCCGCCTCGTCGGTGACGCGCGGGTGTTCGACGGTGCGGGGTTGGTGCGGTTGGCGGGGATGTTCCGGTCGGTGGTGGAGGCGATGGTCGCGGATCCGGATGG
>NZ_JBFAAF010000239.1:0-1409 GCF_040639595.1 Micromonospora sp. NPDC023814 | reverse complement strand
AGACGTTCGGTTCGGACCTGATGGCGGCGGTCGCCGCTGCGGATGTCGTGGAGTTCGGTCGTTCGCCAGAGGTGAGTCTGCTGGATCAGGGCGCCCTCGACGCCGCGGGCGGGCGCCACCTCTGGGCGTCCGGGACCGAGCGCGAACACGTGTTCGTCGGACTTGCCCGGCCCGGGTCCGACCCGATGCCGACGAGGGGAGTCGCCAAGCGGGCGGACGCTGGGTTACGCGTGGACGCCGACGGCATGACGGGGGGCGTCTTCGAGGACATCAGCGGGCCCGATCCCGTCCTGGACGACGAGCCGGGTACTGCTGCGGCCCAGGCACCGAAGTACGCGGGGCTCGATGAGATCGATCAGCAACTGCGCGGTGATTGGCCCGCCCAGCCGCTGGCTCAACGGCTGCCCGGGTTCACCGTCGATCCTGAGCACGAGCAGTTGATTGTCTTCCGCAGAGGGGCATTTGACGAGAAGCACGTCCAGCACACCTTCGGCTTCCTGCCGGAGGGGTTGTGGTCGATGTCCCTGCGATACCTGACCTACGATCCCAAACAGTCGTTGCAGGTCGAGGCGCAGAGCGTCGCCTTCGGACGATGGCTGGCCGAGCGGTCGTTCGGCGGTCCGCTCGTCGGTCCGGCAGCCACACTGGGCGGCTACGGCACATTGCTCTACACCCTCAACTTCGGCCAGATGTCGTTGTACCTGCCCCATGGGCACAAGAGGGGCAAGGGTGCCATTGGCTTGGTTCCGCGCCAGCCACTCGCACGCGTATACAACGGGCTGCCGGATGAACTCCGGATGGTGCTCGAGGTCGACCGGCCGATTGTGGAGGAGCAGCTGGCCTCCTGGTACCGGCAAAAGCACCCTGTGCTCCACAAAACGATCATCGACGAGCGCGGAGGCTCGCCTGAACTGAGTGCGCTGCTGCCTGATCGCAACTATTCGTTGCGGCAGTACCTCCGGACCGGCCTGGACCCGAACCCGGACGTGTCGATCTCGCCATGGGACGCCTGGCGGATCCACACCGCACTTGCAGACCTCGACCAGCTGAAGCATGCCGCACTGATCGGGATGGAGTTCCGCGTACTCGTCGACCGACTCGGGTCGCTGGGTAGCCAGATGGCGTCCATGCAGTACAAGGCGGATCATGGCTTCTGGCGGGTGGTTGCGCGCCGTGTCTACCGGGATGTGGTGGACCGCCGGGTCGTGGTGAATGCGGCCTCGTACATCCCGGATGACCTGGATGTGATGGCGGCCGAATTGCGGGCGCTGGCCGAGCGGCGGGGTGAGGCGGCGGGCCTGCCAGGCGCCACGTGGCGGGGCGCGGCGGCGTTGCTGGTGCCGTTGGGTGAGGCGGCGTCTGAGGCGGGGTTGGCGAGGGATGGGTCGCGGTTGGACCTGTCGTTGTTG
>NZ_JBFAAF010000238.1:0-1409 GCF_040639595.1 Micromonospora sp. NPDC023814 | reverse complement strand
GAGGAATGCTCAAGACCTGTGGATCGGCCGGGAAGGGGCGTACCTTCCCGGTGATCGATTCGTGTAGGTCTCGAGCAAGGCCGACGTTGGCGCGTCGGTCGGGAAGGCACGCCCGTGCTGACTGTAGTCGCCGAGGACGGGCAGCGACGCGAGGGCGTCTCGCTGCTGGATGACGTTGTTCGGGAAGGTGCGCGGCGGATGCTGGCCGCCGCGTTGGAGGCTGAGGTCGACGCCTACCTGGCCGAGCTGGCGCACGAACGCGACGAGCGGGGCCGCAGGTTGGTGGTCCGCAACGGCCACGCCCAGCCAAGGGAGGTGATGACCGGTGCTGGGCCGATTGAGGTTCGTGCGCCGCGGGTCAACGACAAGCGCACCGACGCGGTCACCGGTGAGCGTCGGCGGTTCCGGTCGGCGATCCTGCCGCCGTGGTGCCGCAAGAGCCCCAAGGTGGCCGAGGTTCTGCCGCTGCTGTATCTGCACGGCTTGTCGACCGGGGACTTCGTGCCGGCGTTGCAGCAGTTCCTCGGCTCGACCGCTGGCCTGTCGGCGGCGGCGATCACGAGGTTGACGACGCAGTGGACCGACGACTACCACGCCTGGCGCAAGCGGGACCTGTCGCAGGTCGACTACGTGTATGTGTGGGCCGACGGCATCCACGTCAACGTCCGCCTGGACGAGGACAAGCTGTGCCTGCTCGTGGTCGTCGGTGTCCGCGCCGACGGCACCAAGGAACTGGTCGCCCTGGCCGACGGCTACCGCGAGTCGACCGGCTCCTGGGGCGATGTGCTGCGTGACTGCGCCCGCCGTGGCATGCGCGCTCCCGTCCTTGCCATCGGTGACGGCGCGCTGGGGTTCTGGGCCGCGCTGCGGGAGGTGTTCCCGGCCACCCGTGAGCAGCGGGACTGGGTGCACAAGACTGCGAACGTCCTTGCCGCGCTACCGAAGTCGGCGCATCCAGGTGCGAAGGCCGCCCTGGCCGAGATCTGGGGCGCCGAGAACAAGACCCACGCTCAGCTCGCGGCAAGGCGGTTCGCCGGCCTGTACGGGGCGAAGTTCGGCAAGGCCGTCGCGAAGGTCACCGACGACCTGGATGAGTTGCTCGCCTTCTATGACTACCCGGCCGAGCACTGGGTGCACCTGCGCACCTCGAACCCGATCGAGTCGACCTTCGCCACCGTCCGGCACCGCACCCGCGTCACCAAAGGCCCCGGCAGCCGCGCCGCCGGCCTGGCCATGGCGTTCAAGCTCATCGAAGCCGCCCAGGACCGGTGGCGGGCGGTCAACGCACCCCACCTCGTCGCGTTGGTCCGCGCCGGCGCGACCTTCGTCAACGGCCGCCTCGTCGAACGACCCGAAGACACTGTGGCCGCGTAGCAACTACCTCATCCACAGATCTTGACGATTCCTCG
>NZ_JBFAAF010000237.1:0-1412 GCF_040639595.1 Micromonospora sp. NPDC023814 | reverse complement strand
AGACGTTCGGTTCGGACCTGATGGCGGCGGTCGCCGCTGCGGATGTCGTGGAGTTCGGTCGTTCGCCAGAGGTGAGTCTGCTGGATCAGGGCGCCTTCGACGCCGCGGGCGGTCGACACATCTGGGGCGGAATCGAGCGCGAACACCGATGGGCGGGTTTTGTCCGCCCCGGTTCCACCCTGCCGGCGGTGACCGGAGTCGCCAGGCGGGCGGACGCCGTGTTGCGCGTGGACGCCGACGGCATGAACGGCAAGATCTTGGAGACCGTGACCGGGGTCATGCCCGACCTGGACGACGAGCGGCGCACTGCGGCCCAGGCACCGACGTACGCGGGGCTCGATGATGTCGCTCGACGGCTGCGCGGCGAATGGCCGCCCCAGCTGCTGACTCAACTACTGCCCGGGTTCACCGCCCATCCTGACTACGAGCAGTTGATGGTCCGCAAGGCAGGAAAGGGAGAGTGGACGGGCGACCAGCACACGTTCGACCTCGTGCTGGAGGGGTTGCGGCGGATATACCGGTGGTACCGGAGCTACGAGCCCCATTTTCAGACCGCGGCCGATGCCCCGGCTGAAGACTTTGGACTGTGGCTGGCCGAGCGGGCGTTCGGCGGTCCGCTCGTCGGTCCGGCAGCCACGCTGGCCGGCTACGGGGAGCTGCTCTACCACCTCAACTACGGCCAGATGTCGCACTACCTGACCGACCGACTACTCAGGGGCAAGCAGTGGGTCGCCTTGCTGCCGCGGCACTCCCTCGACGGCGTATTCAACGGGCTGCCGGATGAGCTCCGGCTGGTGCTCGAGGCGGACCGGCCGATCATCGAGGAGGCGCTGACCTCCTTGTTCCAGCAACGGCACGCCCAGACCTACCAGGAGATCACCGACCTGCATGGTGGCCCGCCTGATCTGGGTGCGCCGCTGCTTGATCGCAACTATTCGTTGCGGCAGTACCTCCGGACCGGCCTGGACCCGAACCCGGACGTGTCGATCTCGGCATGGGACGCCTGGGGCGTCAAAACCGCAAAGCCAGGCCTTGTCCAGCGGGTGCATGCCGCGATGGCCGTGATGGAGTTCCGCGCACTCGGCAACCAACCCGGGCCGCTGGGTGGCGAAATGGCGTCCGAGCAGTACAAGGCGGATCACGGCTTCTGGCAGGTGGCTAAGCGCCGTGTCTACCGGGATGTGGTGGACCGCCGGGTCGTGGTGAACGCGGCCTCGTACCCCCCGGATGACCTGGATGTGATGGCGGCTGTACTGCGGGCGCTGGCCGAGCGGGTCGAGCCGGGGAGTGAGGCGGCGCTGCTGTCGACCGCTGTGCGGCGGGGCGCGGCGGCGTTGCTGGTGCCGTTGGGTGAGGCGGCGTCTGAGGCGGGGTTGGCGAGGGATGGGTCGCGGTTGGACCTGTCGTTGTTG
>NZ_JBFAAF010000236.1:0-1416 GCF_040639595.1 Micromonospora sp. NPDC023814 | reverse complement strand
GGCTCACTGACCGCTGAGCAGAACGTCGCCCTGCCGTTGCGGCTGGCCGGCCGTAAGGTGTCGATGACCGACGTGCGGCAGATCCTCACCGATGTCGGGCTCGGCGACCGCCTGCGGCACCGGCCGCGTGAGCTTTCCGGGGGGCAGCAGCAACGCGTCGCCATCGCCCGGGCCATGGTCACCCGGCCTGCGGTGTTGTTCGCCGATGAGCCGACCGGCGCGCTCGACTCCCGTTCCGCGCGCACGGTGCTGGCACTGCTGCGGTCGATGGTCGACTCCGCCGGGCAAACCATCGTCATGGTCACTCACGACCCGGCCGCTGCCGCCAGCGCCGACTCCGTCGTCTTTCTCTGCGACGGGCGCATCGTCGGCTGTCTCGCCCGGCCCTCGGTCCGTGAGGTCGCCGACCGGCTCGCCGCTCTGGAGGTCTGATGCTCACGCTCTCGATAGCCATTTTCCGGGAACGCTGGCAGCTGTTCACCGGTGCCATCGTCACCGTCATGCTCGGCGTCGCCATCGTCCAGTCGTCGCTGTTGATCATCGCCTCGGCCGGCCGGTACGGCGAAGCGATCGCGGTGCTCGGCCTGGCGCTGGGGGTGTCGGTGTTCCTGGCGATCTTCGTCGTCAGCGCGACCTTCGCCTTCACCATCGCCCAGCGCCGCCGCGACCTCGCTCTGCTGCGCCTGATCGGCGGCAGCCGCGGCCAGCTCCGGCGGCTGCTGCTCGCCGAGGCGCTGCTGCTCGGCATCGTCGGCACCGTCCTCGGCGTCCCGGCCGGGCAGATTGCGCTGAGGATGCAGACGGCGCTGCTCACCGACCTCGGCTTTCTGCCGCCCTCGTTCGCCGCAGCCTGGCACGGCTGGGTGCTCTGGGTTTCGCTCGGGATCGGTATCGGCGTTGCCGAGGCCGGCGTACTGGCCGCATCGAGACGAGCTGCCCGCGCACGCCCGTTGGAAGCGCTGCGGGAGACCGGTGCCGCGGGGAAAGCCATGACCGCCGCTCGCTGGCTGGTCGGCGTTCTGCTGACTGTCGTCGCCCTCACACTGATGACGATCGCGACCGCTGTGGACGACCCCAACGGAGCGATCCCGTTGTCGGTCAACGCCACCGTCGCGCTCGCCCTCGGCTTAACCGCGCTGAGCCCCGTCGTCGTGCCGCTGCTCGGCCGGCTCGCCGGCAGCCTCGCCGGCCGCACCACAGTTGGCCAGCTCGCCCGGGCTAATCTACGCGACGGCGTACGCCGCAGCGCGTCTACCGCCGCGCCCCTACTGGTCCTGGTTGCCCTGCTGATCGGGCTGGCTGGAACCTTTGACAGCCTGTCCGCCGGGGCGCACCACCGGCTCGCCGCCGACCTACGCGGTGACCTGGTGGCCGCCGGGCCCGTCGCCCCCGGAACTCCCGGGGTCGCCGCCGCCT
>NZ_JBFAAF010000235.1:0-1436 GCF_040639595.1 Micromonospora sp. NPDC023814 | reverse complement strand
TCAACCCGGCCCCGCTCAGGCGGACAAGACCGGGACCGTCCCACCGCAAGGCGGGACATACCGATCAGTCGCTACAGCGCACTGACAGGTAACGGTTGTTCTCCCAGTACGCCATGTTGAAGAAGTCGGCGTTCACGGCTGCGAACGCGCCCTTGCTGGCAGCCATGTCTGTGAGGGGTGTTCCCTCTGCGACATGCTCCGCGTGCAGCAGTTCCGTCGAGACCTTCGGGTTGCTCAGGTCTATCTCGAGGAGGTGCCCTTCGGACGAGCCATGCGAGGTAGTCACGGTGAACGCCTTGTGCAGCAGGCCCGGGGCTGGCTGCTCGGTCGACGTGTAGCCGATCGACACCTCGACGTCGTACTCGTACGGCGTTGTGGTTGCCCCCGCCACACCCGCCCCGACGACGACCAGAAGCGCCGCCGCGCCCGCGACTGTTCCGTATCGGCGCCGAGAATCCGTCGTGAGCACTGTTTGGCCTCCTGTGAATGTGATCCGCGTGGGGTCGAGCGGCCAGGCGCTCGCCCTCATCGGCGGTGACCACACCGCATCATGGTCACCTTGCCTACTGCGCACCTCGAGCTTTCCGACGCATGAACGCGCTGTGTCTGTTCCCGCGGGCGTCGGCATGCACAGGTGCCCGAACAGCCGCGGTTGTCTATATTGGATGGCTAACCGCTCCGCGTCGCCCACCAGCTCTGGCACGCTTGTCCGCACCGCCACGTTGAAGATCGTGTTGCCGCTGCCGAGGATCACGGCCACGGTGTAGAGGAGCTGCGGGTGCCCGGCTGCCGGCACGGCCAGCAGCGCGATCACCGCGAGGGCCTGCGCGACGTCGGTGGCGATCATGACGGTTCTGGGGTCGAAGCGGGTGACCAGGCCGCCAGCCACCGGCGCTACGAGGAAACCGGCGGCGAGCCGGATCGCCATCAACAGCCTGGTCTGCAGTGCGCTACCCGTCAGGTGGTACGCGTACAGGTTGAGGGCGACGAGGTTGAGGTAGTTGCCGAACGTCGAGACTGAGTAGCCGGCGACGAAAACGGCCGCTGGTTCGTGTCCCTGCTCTGCGCCGACCGGATCGCCACCCTCCCAGCCGCGGGGAACGCGGTCGGTATCGATGCCGGCCTCGCCCACCTGTTCACCCTGTCCACCGGTGAGAAGGTCGCCAATCCTCGGCACGAACGGGCCGACCGGCCCCGGTTGGCCCGCGCCCAGCGGGAGTTGGCCCGCAAGGAGAAGGGTTCCCGCAACCGGGCCAAGGCTCGCGTGAGGGTGGCCCGTATCCATGCCCGTATCGGCGATCGCAGGCGTGATCACCTGCACATGCTCACCACTCGACTCGTGCGGAACCTGTCAAGTCAAGTGAGACGTTTTCGTGGTCAGGTGTTCTGTAGATCTGCGGGTTGAGCTGCTGGTTTGTTGATCCACACCGTGGTCG
>NZ_JBFAAF010000234.1:0-1456 GCF_040639595.1 Micromonospora sp. NPDC023814 | reverse complement strand
GGCGGATTCAACCGGTGGTCGCAACACCGGGTTGTTGGAGCGATTGTAGGTGTTCGTCGAGGGCTTCGGCGGGTGTCTTCCAGCCGAGGGTTTTCCGTGGCCGGCTGTTGAGCGCGTGGGCGACAGCGTTGATCTCGTCGGCGCTCCACCGGGACAGGTCGGTGCCTTTCGGGAAGTACTGCCGCAGCAGCCCGTTGGTGTTCTCGTTGGTGCCGCGTTGCCAAGGGCTGTGCGGGTCGGCGAAGAACACCGGGACGCCCGTTTCGACCGTGAAGCGTGCGTGCGCAGACAGCTCCTTGCCGCGGTCCCACGTCAGCGATCTGCGCAGTTGCTCGGGCAGTTGGGTGATCGTCTCGGCGAGGGCTTTGCTCATCGTGATGGCCCCGTAGCCGGCGAGAGCGGGGCCGTTCTTCGTCCGCGGGATCACACCCCAGCCGGCCTCACGAGGCAGGTGGATCAGCATCGTGAACCTCGTGGTCCGCTCGACAAGTGTCCCGATCGCGGAGCGCTGCAACCCGATGATCAGATCTCCTTCCCAGTGCCCGGGGACGGCACGGTCCGCGACCTCGGCGGGCCGTTTACTGATCAGCGTGCCGCTGGTGACGTGCGCCCACGCGCGTTGCTTCGCACGCGCCCGGGGAACACGAAGCGCCCGACCGGTCCGCAAGCAGGTGACGAGTTCGCGCTTGAGGGCGCCGCGGCTCTGGACATAGAGCGCCTGGTAGATCGCCTCGTGGCTGATGCGCATGGACTCATCCTCCGGGAACTCTTCCCTGAGCCTGCGGGAGATCTGCTCCGGGCTCCACCCGGTAGTCCATGCCCGATCGCCCCGGTGGGGCTTGTTCCGGCCCTTCCACTGTGGGCCTTGCGGCCCAGCGACCGGGCGGCCGTCCGTTGTCCGGATCGCACCCGCAAGCCGTTGCTGGACGTACTCTCGGAGCCGGTCATTGGCCAGCAGCTTCGCGGTCTTCGGCCGGCGGGCTCGACGCTCCGCATGCCACTGCGCGGTCGAGGCCTTGTAGTCCAACCGGTACGTCCTGGTCGACGCGTTACGCCGCAACTCCCGCGAGATCGTCGACGGGTCACGGCCGAGCCGACGTGCGATCGCACGAACGCCCATGCCCTGCGCCCGCGACAGAGCGATCTCCTCTCGTTCGCTGAACGACAGATAGCGGCCCGACACCGTCGGCGGCAACGCAGGATTCACGCCGCCAGCGTGCCGGAACCACCGGAACCCCACCGGCGACGACACACCCGCCTCCGCAGCCGCGTCCTCGGTCATCACACCGGATCGGATCGCAGCCCAGAACTTGACCCGGTCCTCACGCCACGCCACCGTCGGTCGCCCCGGCGAAGGAATCTGACCCCGATACTCCCGAACCCGCTTCTGCCCCGGCTGAACACCCATCGCTTCACCTCTCCGACAAGGTGTTGCGACGACCGGTTGAATCCGCCC
>NZ_JBFAAF010000233.1:0-1483 GCF_040639595.1 Micromonospora sp. NPDC023814 | reverse complement strand
TAAGACCCGCCCCGGCGGGCCGGTGGCCGTGAAGCGTCAACCCGGCCCCGCTCAGGCGGACAAGACCGGGACCGTCCCACCGCAAGGCGGGACATGCCGATCAGTCGCTACAGCGCACTGACAGGTAACGGATCCCCGTCCCTTCAGGACGGGGAGAACGTCAATGCACTGGTCCGCGCGGGAGCTGGTGGCGGTCACGGCGGACGGCGCACTGGTGCGTTCCGTCGACGGTGCGGCGACCTGGGTGCCGACCGCCGGCCGCGCAGCGGGCGCCCCGGTCTCGCTCACCGTGCACGAGAACCTCATCTACCTGGCCACCGAGGACGGCCGGGTGCTGCGCAGCGCCGGCTCGGGCGCGACATGGCAGCCGATGGCGCCCTGAACCGACGTACCCGAATCGCCTGCATGTCCAGGCGCACGGCGGCCCGGTCGGATCATCCCGACCGGGCCGCCGCCCTCACGCTTCAGTGCTGTCCGGGGGTGAGCTTGACCCGGCGCAGCAGCTGGGCGTTCAGCGCCACCACGATGGTGGAGGCGGACATCAGCACCGCACCGACCGCCGGGCTGAGCGTGAACCCAGCCCAGGCCAGCGCTCCAGCGGCAAGTGGGATCGCCACCACGTTGTAGCCGGCGGCCCAGGCCAGGTTCTGGATCATCTTCCGGTACGACGCGCGGGACAACCGGATCACGCCCGTGACACCACGCGGGTCCGACGAGGCCAGGATGACCCCCGCGGACTCGATGGCGACATCAGTACCAGCGCCGATAGCCAAACCAACGTCGGCGCGGGCCAGCGCCGGAGCGTCGTTCACGCCGTCGCCGACCATCGCCACGGTCAGCCCCCGAGCCTGCAGCTCGGCGACCGCCCGATCCTTGTCCGCGGGCAACACCTCGGCGAAGACCTCGTCCACCCCCGACCGGAACCCCAGGTCTGCGGCGACCGCCTCGGCAACCGGACGGGCGTCTCCGGTAATCATCACGATCTTCTTGACGCCCTGTTCGCGCAGGTCGGCGATGGCCTGGCGGGCCTCCGGACGGACCTCGTCCTCCAAGGCGAACGCACCCACCGCAGCCGGTTGGCCGGCCTCCGGCAGACGGATCAGATGCAGCACCGCCGCACCACGGGCCGACCATCCCCGCGCAACGGTGTCCAGTTCCTCGGGGACCGCCGCGCCGAGTTCCCGCAGTAGGGCGGGGCCACCCACCGCCCAGGTGGTGCCGTCGACAACCGCCTGGACCCCTCGACCGGTCAGCGACCGGAAGTCCCGGGCCGTCGCCCGCAGCCCCCGGTCCTGCGCGACCTTGACCAGAGCCTTGGCCAGGGGGTGTTCGCTGTCGGCCTCGACCGCACCGGCGACCCGCAGCACCTCCTCCTCCGTCGTACCGCTGGCGGCGGCCGTGGCGGTGACCGTGTGGGCGCCCTTGGTCAGGGTGCCGGTCTTGTCGAACAGCACCGCGTCGACGGTGCGCATCCGCTCCAGGG
>NZ_JBFAAF010000232.1:0-1501 GCF_040639595.1 Micromonospora sp. NPDC023814 | reverse complement strand
CGTCCCGCTCCTCAGCGGTCAACGCCAGCAACGCCAACTTCGGACCACGACCATCACCCACGCCATCAATCTAGCAATGAATCAACGACTCGGGAAACTAGCGTCCGCGCATGAATCTTGGTACGCCGTTGCTGCGGTTGTACCTGCTGGGCGGCTTCCGAGCCGAGCGCTCCGGCGACCTGCCCCCGCTGGAGCGCTGGCGGCGGCCGAGCGCCCGGACGCTCGTCAAGCTTCCTGCCGTCTCCCCCGGCCACCGGCTGCACCGGGACGAGGCCGTGGACATGTGCTGGCCGGACGCCGAACCGGACGCCCGTCCGGAACCTCCGGGTCGCGCTGCACACCGCCCGGCACACGTTCGAGCCCGAGCTGGCACCGCGTACCCCCTCGTCGTACCTGCCCACCGAGGGAGACCTGCTCGTCCTGCATCCCACCCTGGTCTCGGTCGACCTCGACGAGGCGCTCGCGCTGGCATCCAGCGGCCCGCGGTGAGTTCGTCCTCGTAGCCCATCGACGAGTAGTCGCCACGCACGAAGTTCACCGACAGCGGCTGCCCGAGGGCCGGTACCGGCATGGCCAACATGGCGGTCACGCGGGCCGCGTCCGGGATCAACCTTTGCGGGGCTGGCTCACGCCGAGAATGTTGCCTTCGCTGTCCTTGAACCATGCGCCGCGCATCGTCGGAAACTCTGCGACGCCGTTGACTGTCTTGAGGCCGGGGAGATCGTACTCTTCGAACGTCACGCCGCGCCTCCGGAGGTCCGCCATCTCGGCGTCGAGGTCGGCGACCAGCCAGGCTGCCAACGTGTGGGGCGCCTGCCCGGCGTTGGATGTGGGATAGATGAAGAACTTCGTTCCGCCGGACTCGAAATGGACTGCGTCCTCGGCTTCCTGCGACATGGTCAGGCCCAGTGTGTCGCGATAGAAGCGCTTGGCCCGTTCCATGTCGTTCGCGGGAATGGCCGCCTGCACCGGTGCGTCTGTCAACATGATGGCTCACCTCCTGCGACAGCGTAATCGGCACCAGGCCGACAGACTTCCACTTTGTCCCACTTTGCCATCGTCGCGGCCGCTCTGGAGCTCGCCGGCCCGGTAGTGCCCGCCGACAGAACACCTGGCAGTGCACCTCGGCGAACCCGCCGTACTGCCGCGACGACGGCGCGTTCGCCATGCTCGCCGGCGCGGCCCCGCTCTCCGCGTCCTCCGGCAAGACCATCCGCTACCGACTCAACCGCTCGCGAGACCGCCAGCTCAACCGCGCCCTCCACACCATCGCCCCCGACCCGCCTGCGACGCGACGAACGCACCCGCGCCTACGCCGACCGCTGACGCGCCGTAGGAGCGCTTCCCCGGGCGGTCAGTCGTGCTCGGGAATACCGGCCACCCGATGTGAGGGTCTGCTGCACCAATAGGTGACAGGTGTAGTCACGCGGCCTGACTGGCCGGTGGGTGCATGATGGTCTCGAATTCAACGGGGGTCAACCGGGACAGCGATTGTTGCCGT
>NZ_JBFAAF010000231.1:0-1505 GCF_040639595.1 Micromonospora sp. NPDC023814 | reverse complement strand
TACGGCAGCCGCCATTGGCCGTCTGACCTGGTGGGATGCGGTGGGGGTGTGCAACGTGGACGCAGCCGCCTGTCGATCATGTGTTTGTGAGGACAACAAGATCAAAGGCGGCTGCTGCTGTCAGGGTAGCGGCCGGGCGTGCGGTGCGAGCACGGGCCGACCTGTTGGAGCGGCTGCGGTCGTGTTTCGTGCGGACGCAGACATGGCAGCACGCGGGCAGGTACGTCTCGGCGCTGATCAGCCAGGTGCCGAAGCGCAACGGATGGAGCATCGCCGAGCAGGTCGGGGACGCCACGCCGGATCGCACACAGCGGCTGCTGAACCGGGCGGTGTGGGACACGATGGCTGCGATGAGCCAGGTCCGGCGGTTCGTGGCCGCCGGTCTGGACGAGGCGGCGAGCCGCCGGCGGTGGCGTGGGCTGACGGTCGCTGCGTTGGACGAGACGGGGCAGCCCAAGCAGGGCCAGGCCACGTGTGGGGTGAAGCGGCAGTACATGGGGTGCGCGGGCAGGGTCGCGAACGGTATCAACACGGTGCACCTGTCGTATGTGCGGGAGCGGATCGGGCACGCGTTGATCGGGGCGCGCCAGTGGATCCCGGCCGAGCAGATCAGTGACCCGCAGGCTGCGGCCGGCATGGGACTGCCGCCCGGGTTGGAGTTCCGCACCAAGGGCCAGTTGGCCATCGACATCTGCGCTGACGCGTACGCCGACGGGCTGCGCTTCGACGTCGCCTGCGGCGACGAGGTGTACGGCAACTGCACACAGTTGCGGGAGTTCTTCGAGGCTCACGGGCAGGCGTACGTGCTGCGAGTCGCCTCCACCTTCATGATCAACCTGCCCTCCGGAGACAGGATGACCTGCGCGCAGGCCATCACCCGGCTGGCCGCGGACACACATCGGTGGGAGGTCCGCTCGGCCGGTACCGGATCGAAAGGGCAGCGCTGGTACGCCTGGGCGTGGATCGTCACCGCCTCACCACGGCATCACCTGCTGGTCCGCCGTCACCTGCACAGCGGTGAGTTGGCCTTCCACTACTGCCACCTGCCCGAAGGGCATCCGGTGACCAAGGCCAGACTCATCCGCGCCGCCGGACTGCGCTGGCCGGTCGAGGAGGATTTCGAGTTCAGCAAGGACCACTTCGGCCTGGACCAGTGCCAGGCCCGGCTCTACACCGCGATCCAGCGTCACACCGTGCTGGTCATGGCCGCCCTCGCGATCTGCGCGGTCACCGCCGCCCACCTGCGCGACCGCACCGACACCCAGGCCCCGCCACCGAGCACACCCGACCAGCCACCACCACCCGAACCCGGGCTCATCCCGCTGACCGTCCCTGAGGTCAAACGGCTACTCGCTGACGCCCTTCACCATCCGAAACCGCCCGGCCACGCCACCCGATGGCTCACCTGGCGACGCCGCCACCAGGCCCGCGCACGCTGGTTCCACCAACGCACCCGACTGAACCGCGACTACGCCCTGGTCAGCTAACAAATGGCGGCTGCCGTA
>NZ_JBFAAF010000230.1:0-1514 GCF_040639595.1 Micromonospora sp. NPDC023814 | reverse complement strand
CTAGTGCGGTGTCCACTAACGTTCACCGGGTTTCCGGTGCCCTGTTGTGGATCCTCGCCGTGCGGGCGAGCGACTCCCCACCTGGTGGTGGGGCGGGCCTCCGCGGGCCAACTGATCCTCGCGCCGCCACCGGTGGGCGGCGGGGGTCACGCCGGGACTGGCCGGCACCGGGGAGGTGTCGGCCGGCTCGACGGTGCGTGACCACCTCGGGCAGCACAACGGCTGCGGTGGGGGTGGTGGGTCCGCCGCCCGGGGTGCGGGTGGCGATGATGGCAGCCGCGATCAGGTCGCGGTGCCCAGAAAATGCGCAGTGCGGGCAGGACAGGGTCCGGCCACGCGGTTTCGGTATCCGCCGCAGACAGGCGGGGCAGGTCGACGACGTGCCGCGCTCGTTGACGGGGTGCACGGTGATGCCGGCCTGGGTGGCCTTGTCTTCCAGGACCTGCATCAGGCGGCCGATCTGCCATTGCCGCAGCCGCAGGTTGTGCCGCCGCCCCGCATCGATGTCCAACACACCGCGCGGGTCACCCACCCTGAGCACACCGACCCGCTGCTCCACCGCCCACGACACCACCGTGCGGGCGGCTTCGTGTTGGGCCTGCCGGACCCGCCGCTTGTGCCGGCCCTCCACCAACCTTGCCCGCCGCCGGTGTTTCCGCCACCGCCGTGACCCTCGCTGGCCGGGCTTTGGCGCCCTGCGGGCCACGGCGCGGCGGCGGGTTTTGGTGTCGGCCAGGTGCATGCGGTGCTCGGCGCGGATCGCCCGCCCCGACACCAACAAGCCTTCCCCGTCACGGCTGGCCACCGCGTAGGGGTGGATGATGCCCAGATCCACCCCGGCCACCCTGGCCGGGTCCGGGCCCTCGCCCGGCGGATACACCGCCACCGGCACCTCGGCCGTGACGTCGAGGAACAGCCGGCCGCCCTCGTACAGCAGGGTGACCGACCGGACCTGCTCGACCGGATACGGCACCTCCCGCGCCAACCTGACCCACAACGGCGGCATGCCCTTGGCCACCGGGATACGCACCCGCAGCCCGTCAAGGGTGAACGTGCCGTGATACCAGCGCACCGGCATCAACCCGCGCCGACGACGCGGGAACCGCGCCGACGAGTCACCGTCCTTGCGGGCTTTCGCCGCCGCGAACCAGGCATCGGAGAACCGCCGCAACACCGACCGGGCACCCGTGGTGTCCAACTCACCGAACGTGCCCGGCCCCGACCCCGACAGCTCCCGACACAACGCCTGATAGCCAACCAACGGCGCGTCCTGACGGCGGCGCCGCCACCCGTTCACCTCCAGGACACACGCCCACACGTCACCAGCCGAACGCAGCAGGCCGAAACACCGCCGCCGCTGCCCAACCGTCACCCGCACCGCAACACGAGCCGTGCGATACACCACCCGAGGCGCAGCGGGATCCCGACGACGAGACACAACCACACCCAACACCACCGGTACGACAATTTCCGGCAGCGGCCAACCCGGCGAACGTTAGTGGACACCGCACTAG
>NZ_JBFAAF010000229.1:0-1514 GCF_040639595.1 Micromonospora sp. NPDC023814 | reverse complement strand
CCAACGCCGTTCAGTTAGGGCGCTGGCTGGTTGGTCAAGGGTCGTTGCTGATGACGTCGATGCTGGTGGTGGCTTTGTAGGTGCGGCGGTCGATGTGGGGTCCGCGGGCCTGGTACTTGGAGTTCGAGCGTTTGATCATGCGGGTTTTCGTGCGGATGCGGCGGTTGGGTAGCAGGTTGGCCAGGACGCGTTCGCCGATGACACCGACCAGGTCGATGACGGTGTCGGCGATGACGCCGGCGGCGTGCACGATCTGGTCGCGGGCGGCGTGGAGTGCGGTGGTGAAGCTGGCGCGGTCCGGGTCGAGGCCGGGTCGGCTGTCGGTGGCGTCGACCATGGCGGTGCGTAGTAGTTGGTAGACGATCAGCAGGGCGTGGATCTCCTGGTCGACGCCGTCGGGGGTTCGGGCGCGTAGGACCCGGCCGCCGAGGATGGTGGACTTGAGTTCCAGGTAGGCGGTCTCGATCTCCCACCGCTGGTGGTAGAGGCCGACGAGGTCGGCAGCCGGGTAGCGACACGGGTCGAGCAGGGTGGTGATCAGCCGGTAGTCGCCGGTGTGGCTGCCGGCGGTGGTGGTGATGCTGATCCGGGCCTCGATGATCCGTACTGGCTGGCCGCCGATGACCGACAGCCAGGAGCCGTCGCGGTAGCGGCGGATCAACGGGAGCCTGCGGCCGGTCTTGCAGCGGATCAACAGGTCCGCTCCGGTCGCGGCGAACGCGGTGATCAGGTCGGCGGCGGCGTAGTTGCGGTCGGCCAGTAGCAGCATCCCGGCGCGTAGGCTGCGGGTGAGCTGCCGTGCCTGGACGGTCTCGCCGGTGGTGCTCGGGTCGAACACGGCGTCGATGACCGAGCGGGTGCCGCAGGCCAGCAGCGCACTCAGCCGCAGTGTCGGGTAGCCGGAGCCGCCGTTGTTGCACCGGTGTTTGACGTAGTGACGCAGGTTGGCCGTCGAGTCCGCGACGGCGAGCACGGTGCCGTCGACGACGACCGGCAGCAGACCCCGCCACCACACCTGTCCGACAGCGCTGGTCGCGGCCGGGCCACGAAGCACGTCGAACAAGGCCCGTAACGGGGCTACGCCGAGTCGTTGCCGGGCCTGCCGCAACGCGCTGCCGCACGGGTCGGGCACCGGCAGCCCGCGCAAACCGGCGACGAGTTTCGCCCACACCTGCCGGTAGCCACAATCGGCGAACAAACAACCGGCCAGCAGCAGATACACCACGACCCGGGCCGGCAACAGGCGGACCCGTCGCTGCGTACGTCGAGTCGCGGCCAGCACGTCATCGACCATCTCGAACGGCACGAGGCGGGTCAGCTCACCGAGGTGACCCGCCGCGAACGGCCCGGCAGCTACCGTGACCGTCCGGGTTATGGCAATCTGATCCACCGAGCGGGGTTCCTGGTTCGGGTTGTCTTGGAGTGACAAACCTTGATACCGGAACCCCGCCTCTCAAACCCCGTTCAACACACCCCTTGACCAGCCACGCCCACGCCTAACTGAACGGCGTTGG
>NZ_JBFAAF010000228.1:0-1521 GCF_040639595.1 Micromonospora sp. NPDC023814 | reverse complement strand
AGACGACCGTGGAGGTCCGCACCGACGGCTCCGGATCCGGCAGCGCGTCCCCGGGCGGCAGCGGTCGCGGCCTCGCCGGGCTCCACGAGCGGGTCACCGTCCTCGGTGGCGACTTCAGCGCGGGCGCGCAGACCGGCGGCGGCTTCCTCGTGCGAGCCCGGATCCCGGCCGGGAACCCGTCGTGACCGCGCCGATCCGGGTGCTGGTCTGCGACGACCAGGAACTCATCCGCACCGGCTTCACGACGATCATCGGCGCCCAGCCCGACATGGAGATCGTCGGCGAGTGCGGCGACGGGCGCGCGGCGGTCGACCTGGCCGCCCGGCTCCGGCCAGACGTCGTGGTCATGGACGTCCGGATGCCGGTCCTCGACGGCATCGAGGCGACCCGCCTGCTCGCCGGCGCCGGGGTCCCCGAGCCGGTGAAGGTCCTCGTGGTCACGACGTTCAACCTCGACGAGTACGTCTACGAGGCGCTGCGCGCCGGCGCGAGCGGCTTCCTGCTCAAGGACGCCCCACCGGCGCAGCTGCTCCACGGCATCCGCACGGTCGCGACCGGCGCCGCGCTGCTGGCCCCGGAGGTCACCCGGCATCTGGTGGGCCGCTACGCGGCCCGCATCCGCCCGGCCGAGGACGCCCCGGACGGCGCGCTGACCCCGCGCGAAATGGAGGTGCTCCGCCTCATCGCGGAGGGCCTGTCCAACAGCGAGATCGCCGCAGCACTGGTGATCAGCCAGGAGACGGTCAAAACGTACGTGTCCCGCATCCTCACCAAACTCGACCTGCGCGACCGCGTACAGGCCGTGGTGTACGCGTACCGCCGAGGCCTGGTGACCTGAGCGGCCCGCTATCTCGAAATTCTTGCGGAGGATTCCGACCGTGCCGCCTTCATGCCGTCCCACGGGTTCGCCGAAGTCGTCGAGCTGACCAGCTAGAGCCGCTCCTGGCGGGAGAGACAGGGCGCCGCCTCGGGCACTCCGTGGCGCCGAAGTATCCGATCTCACCGGCCACCTGGTGCAGCACGACGTCACGGGGGGCCGTCGTGCAGGTCGCACCTCGGCGACCGAGCAGGTTGGGAAGAGGACGACATCCGGCATGGCTGAACGTGCCCATAACGGCCGCCGGGTGACGCCGCCGAACCGGCGACTCATGCTTCGAAGCGAGGGGTTTCGAAGGGATGCTGGTTCACCCACCAAACGGTGACCTGCGTTTCCGCGTCACTGGCCATACTCCGCCGGCCGTGTTTTAGGTTCGGATTCCTGTGCACGCCATGCACGATGATGATCAAGATGTGGGGTGAGACGATCTTTCTGATCAGCAGTCGTGGCAGCAGGTGCACGATTCCTGAGCCGGTCAATCAGGTCCGCAACCGCAGGCGCGGCTGGGCCCTGGCCCGCTTCTACAACTCCGAACAAGCCCGCAGGAAGGCCTTACCGGCCTTCCTGCATCACTACAATCACCACCGACCCCACACCGCCACCGGCGGCCTACCACCCATCACCAGGTTGACCAACGTCCCTGG
>NZ_JBFAAF010000227.1:0-1525 GCF_040639595.1 Micromonospora sp. NPDC023814 | reverse complement strand
CCCTGTCTGTCAGGCTGAGAGGAGACAGCCTTCCCGGGCGAGCTAGGCTCGATGGGAGACAGGAAGAGGATCATCGTGACACTACCTAACACGTCGGGTGAGCAGGGCGGACGGCCGAAGCGGCGGACGTTCACCGCGGAGTACAAGCTGCGGATTGTGGCGGAGTACGACGCGGCGAAGGCCACGGGTGAGGGGGCGGTGATCCTGCGTCGGGAGGGCCTGTACCACTCCCACATCCTGGAGTGGCGTGCCGCGCGGGACGCGGGGGCGTTGACCGCGTTGGGTTCCCGCAAGAGCCCGGTGGGTGAGAACCGGCGCCGTAGCGCGGAGGCCGCTGAGGTGGAGCGGCTGCGGCGACGGAACGAGCGTCTGGAGACGGATCTGGCGCGGACGAAGGCCGCGTTGGAGATCATGGGAAAAGCGCACGCGCTCTTGGAAACGTTGTCCGAGAGCGCGGACGACACTCGGACGCGGCCACGCAGGCGCTGAGCGAGGCGTTCGACGCGTTGACCCCGCTTGTTGGTGTGGCGGGTGCGTGCCGGTTGACCGGCCGGTCCCGCGCCACGCACTACCGGCGTCAGCAGCCGCCCGTGGTGTCCCGGCCGCTGCGGCCGAAGACGCCACCGCCGTCGACGCTGACCCCGGCGGAACGCCAGCAGGTTCTGGACCTGCTGCATCGGGATGAGTACGCGGAGATGTCCGTGGCGCAGGTGTGGGCCCGCGAACTCGACCAGGGTGTGTACTGGTGCTCGCAGTCCACGATGTACCGGATCCTGCGCCAGGCGGGCGAGAGCCGGGAACGCAGGCGGCAGGCCACCCACCCGCCACGCACCATCCCGCAGCTGGCCGCCACAGGGCCGTCGCAGGTGTGGTCGTGGGACATCACCCGCCTGAAAACCACGGCGCGGGGCGTGTTCTACCACCTGTACGTGATCATCGACGTGTACTCCCGGTACGTCGTCGGCTGGCACGTCGCCACCGGCGAGGACTCGATGCTCGCCCGGGAGGTGATCGATGACGCCATCGCCCGCAACCGGGTCCGGCCCGAGGTCCTGCACGCCGACCGCGGCTCGTCGATGACCTCCAAACCCGTCGCCGAACTCCTCGCCGACCTCGATGTAACCCGCTCGTACTCCCGGCCCCGGGTGTCGAACGACAACCCGTACTCCGAGGCCCAGTTCAAGACGTTGAAGTACTGCCCCGCGTTCCCCGACCGGTTCGACTCCCTGCACCACGCCCGCGAGTTCTGCACCGAGTTCTTCACCTACTACAACCACGAGCACCGCCACTCCGGCATCGGCCTGCACACCCCCGCCTCAGTGCACTACGGCACCGCCGGCGACGTGCACGGCCAGCGGCAGGCCACCCTCGACGCCGCCTGGCGAGCCCACCCCGACCGGTTCACCCGCCGCCCCCGACCCCCAGCCCTGCCCAACACCGTCTGGATCAACAAACCCACAGCTCAACCCGCAGATCTACAGAACACCTGACCACGAAAACGTCTCACTTGACTTGACAGGTTCCG
>NZ_JBFAAF010000226.1:0-1570 GCF_040639595.1 Micromonospora sp. NPDC023814 | reverse complement strand
CGGAACGTGTCAAGGGAATGAGGCCAGTGGGAGTTAAGCGACCAGCGGTTGCGGTTCCGTTTGCTGGTCGGGTTTGTTGATCCAGACCTGTTCGGGTAGGTCGAGGATCTTGGGTGCGAGTCTGGTGGTGCTGAACCGTTCGGGATGCGCCGTGCGGGCGGTGGCCAGGGTCTGCTCGCGCGTTGCGCGGACCGTGTGGTGGCGGCCGTGGTGGACTTCGGCCGGGGTGTGCAGTCCGATGCCGGCGTGGCGGTGTGCCTCGTTGTACCAGGCCACGAAGTCGGTCATGAACACCCGGGCGTGGGCCAGGGACGCGAACCGCTGCGGGAAGACCGGGGCGTACTTCAGCGTCTTGAACCACGCCTCGCTGAACGGATTGTCGTTGCTGACCTTCGGCCGGGAGTGCGACCGGGTCACGCCCAGGTCTTCGAGGAGGTCCGCCACGGACTTCGAGGTCATCGAGGTACCCCGGTCGGCGTGGACCACGTGCGGTATCCCGTGGGTGTCGAACACCTGCCGCATCATGTCCTCGGCCAGGGGACCGGACTCGCGGGAGTGCACCCGCACACCGACGATATAGCGGGAGTACACGTCGATCATCACGTAGGCGTCGTAGTACACACCCTTGACGGGTCCGGCGAGTTTGGTGATGTCCCACGAGTACACCTGGCCGGGGCCGGTGGCGACCAACTCCGGGCGGGTCCGGGGACGGTGGCGGGCCTGCCGCCGCCGTTCACGGACCTGACGGTGCTCGCGCAGGATCCGGTACATCGTGGCGATCGAGGCCATGTACACGCCCTGGTCCAGCAACGCCGCGTACACCTGCGCCGGAGCGGCGTCAACGAACTCGGGGCTGTCGAGCATCTTCAACACCAGCGCACGTTCCGCCTGCGACAGGGCGTTGGCCGGCTCCCGCCGCACCGCAGGCAACGGTGTCGGCCGCCTCCGGTGCCGGTCGACCGTCGCGCGGCCGATACCCGTCACCCGCGCCGCAGCCCGTGTCGAGGTGCCGGCGGCGGCCAACGCCCGATACGCGTCCAACATCACCGTCCGCGCTTGAACACGTCCGGCACGTCCGGCTCGCTCCTGGAGATGTCCTCCAAGAGCTCGCGTGCTTTTCCCATGATCTCCAAAGCGGTCTCGGTCCGGGCGAGCCTGGCGCGGGTCACCTCCACCTCCCGCTTCAACGCCGCGATCTCCGCCTGCTCCGCGCTCGGCCGCCCCACCGACTCCCCGGGCGCCCTGCCCTGCAGCAGACCCGCGTCACGAGCCCGCCGCCACTCACTCATCAACGACGAGTACAACCCCTGCTCCCGCAGGAACGCCCCGCCCTCACCAGCCGCTACGGCCTGCTCGTAACGGGTCAGCAGGTCCAGCTTCTGCGCCGGCGTGAACGCTCGACGTGCCCGCGGTCCATCCGAACGCGGACCTCGCTTACGACTCATGACCCCACCATCCTGGGCCGAGACGACACCAACAGAAACACTCAACGCCAATCGATCCTGATCTCGCCCTGTCAGCGGGAATTGCTACGAGCCGCTGGCCTCAACTCACCCTGACAGACAGGGAT
>NZ_JBFAAF010000225.1:0-1596 GCF_040639595.1 Micromonospora sp. NPDC023814 | reverse complement strand
GGTCGCCCGCCGACGCCGCTGGGATCTTGGCACTTGAGGCCGTTAACGAGTCTGGCGCGGGGCCCGACCTGGATGGGTCGCACACTGTTGCTTCGAGCACGCCGGTCAGATTTCTCGGTTCCCGACCGTGGCCCACGGGCGACCTCCCACCCCCTTCTGCCTGTATGGAGCCCGGTGGCATGTCACGAGAACCCGAAGAGATCCACGACCCCGACCATGAGATCCGGTTGAGCCGGGTCGCGGCCATCGACGTGGCCAAGGCATCCGGCAAGGTCTGCACCCGGTTGCCGCATCCGACTCAGCCCCACCGCAGGATCACCCTGGTCTGGGACGTCGCGTCCACGACCAACGAGATCTGCGCGCTGGCCCAGCGACTGATCACCGATCAGATCGAACGCGTCGTACTCGAGTCGACCAGTGACTACTGGCGGCCGTTCTACTACATCCTGGAAGCGCACGGCGTGACGGTGTGGCTGGTCAACGCCAACGATGTCAAGCAGGTCCCCGGCCGGCCGAAGACCGACAAGCTCGACGCGGTCTGGCTGGCCAAGCTCAACGAGCGTGGGATGCTGCGACCGTCGTTCGTGCCGCCGAAGCCGATCCGGGACATCCGCGACTACACCCGCCTGCGCCACGACCTCGTCGCCGACCGGACCCGCTACAAGCTGCGCCTGGAGAAGTTGCTGGAAGACGCGCTGATCAAGCTTTCGTCTGTGGCCACCAACTTCCTCGGGCTGTCCGGACGCGCGATGATCGACGCCCTGGTCGCCGGTGAGCGCGATCCGCACAAGCTGGCCGAGTTGGCGTTGGGCAAGCTACGGGTCAAACGCGCCGCGCTCGTGGAAGCACTGACCGGCCGTTTCGACGACCACCATGCCACGATCGCGGCTACTCTGCTGCGGCAGATCGACGCGCTCGATGCCGAGATCGACAAGCTCACCGTCATCATCGACCAGCTCATCGTCGCCCTCCCCCTTGCCCACACCGATACGGGCGGCTCTCCCGCAGCCACGCACCTTTCGGTTCTGGAACGGCTCGACGAGATCCCCGGTGTCGGGCCTCGGGTCGCTCAAATCATCATCGCGGAGACCGGTGGGAACATGGCCCAGTTCCCCACGGCAGGTCATCTGGTGTCCTGGACGAAGCTCTCCCCACGCACAATGCAGTCCGGGCCGAAGACCCGCCGCGGACCAACAGGCCACGGCAGTCCCTACCTCAAAAGCGTGCTCGGCGACGCCGCGGCAGCGGCCGCCCGCACCGATACCTTCCTCGGCGAACGCTATCGACGTCTGGTCAAACGCCGCGGCAAGGCCAAAGCCCTGGTCGCGATCGCCAGATCCATCCTGACCATCGTCTGGCACATCCTCGCCGACCCGGCCGCCAGGTTCATCGACCTCGGCCCGGATCACTACACCACCCACATCAACAAGCACCGCAAGACCCGCAGCCTCATCCGCCAGCTCGAAGCCCTCGGCCACACCGTCCAACTCAACCCGGCCTGACCAGACAACACCGAGCCGACAAGAACAGAAACCCTCGTCGGGGCTCCGCCCCGACGCTGCCGCCTGCCCACCTACGGTTGTTTTTCCGGTCAGA
>NZ_JBFAAF010000224.1:0-1610 GCF_040639595.1 Micromonospora sp. NPDC023814 | reverse complement strand
TAGCCTCGATGATTCGCGCCTGACGCCGGCTCCTTCGGCCCGGCACGCCTAATCGTTGTTTATCGATGCTGCTGGGTTCCGGGCATGGTGGTGGGCCGTCTGTCGCGGCGGCGGGCGTGGTCTCCTGGGGTCCTCCGGGCTGTTGGGGCGGCGGCTGAGTTGGTCAGCCGGGTGCGGGGATGGCCGTGATCCGGGTGAACGCGGTGGTGATCTGTTCGGCCCAGGGCCACCTGGATGGGATGCGTAGCCAGCGGCGGCGTTGGCCGTGCACGAGGCGGGCGGCGGTGTGCAGGATCCGGTAGCGCAGCCGTTTCGGTTCGGCCTTGGCTAGGTCGCCGTCAAGGCCGATGAGCTGCAACCACGCGATGAGGTCGACGGCGATCGCTGCAGCGGTGCACCAGGCGGCGTTGATGGCGAACTCGCGGGAGGGGAGCCGGCGAAGGCCGGTGTCCTTGGCGCAGCGGATGCGGTCCTCGATGCGGGCGTGGGCCCGGTGGCGGGCCTCCAGCCACTGCAAGGCTCCTACCGGGGTGTTGGTGACGAACGCGGTGTAGCGCCAGCCGTCACGTTCCTCGAACAGTGTCAGCTGAGCGCCGGGGTGGGGGCGTTCCCGCCGGACGATGACCCGCATCCCGGCCGGCCAGCCAGGTAGATGCAGCAGGCCGGTCAGTTCGGCGACGGCGGCGCCGTCGCGCACACCGCCGTCGGCGTCGATCGCCGGCGACCATGCCGAGGCGGGCAGGCCGGTGATAGCGGCGCGTTCGGTCTCGCCGATCGACCAGCCCAGCGAGTACTCCACTTGTCGACGGGCGGTGTTGCGGGCGGTCAGCCAGTCGAGCACGGCGTGGGTGGCCGCTGCAGAGTCACCGCGGATGAGCAGGTGCCGCCGGTGTTTCGCGGGGACCTGCGCGACCGCTTGGGCGAGCACGTCGAGGTGATCGGCGGCGGTGTTAGCCCCGGCGTTGCCCGGCCGCAGCGTGACGGCCAGCAACTCCCCGGTGTTGTCGCAGGTCACCAGGATCGGATGGAACCCGTAGCTGTGTTTGTAGGTGGCCGCAGCGCCTTCCTTGTCGCTGTGCGCGATCACGATCGTGGAATCCACATCCAGCACGATGATCCCGGCGCCGATGTCCCGGCCCGCCGCCCGCGCCGCCGGTGGACCGCCGAACAGCTGCCACATCCGGGCGCGTACCTTCGCCCTGGCCTTGGCGATGCGCCGCAACTGCACCGCACCGATCTCGTCCAGGGCCCGCCACACTGTGGTGTCCGAGGCCACCGGCCCGAACACCTCCTGCTGGTGGCGCAGCATGTCGATGTCCGCGATGGCTTCCCCGCCGTCGGCGATCATCACCGCGAGGTCGACCAGCACCCGACCCCGATCATGCACCGGCCACCAGCCGGCCCGGGCCAGCCCCGCCGACAACCCTGCGGTCAACCCGGCCCGATCAGCCAGCAACCGCAGCAGCGCCGCACCGACGTGCGACACCACACCCGAACCACCCGCGATGACCCGCAAATCCCTCGACCACGCCGTAAGCTGCACCTCGGAAGTGCCTCCCTCGAAGAGAAACCTGTAGATGTCGCAATCACAAGTTTCCCTTGCAGGGCAG
>NZ_JBFAAF010000223.1:0-1623 GCF_040639595.1 Micromonospora sp. NPDC023814 | reverse complement strand
CCCTTGTCTGGACCAAAACCGCCGACCAGATCCTCGACAATCTCGCCAACTACTGCACCCGGATCAATAAAGCTTCCAACGACTCAGGACACTAGTAGTGCTTTGTTAGGTACCAGCGTGTTGCGTGGTTGTCTATTGTGGCTAATGGTTGACTCGCGGGTGTGACTCCGGAGCAGATCGAGCAGGTGCGCCCGCGGTTGGTGGAGTTCACCGCGGCGATGCTGGATGGTGCGGTCGCGCGGTCGGATCAGCGGGTGAAGGGCGAGTTGTACGTGCGTGGCCTGCTCACCGACGGGGCGCGTAAGTCGATGCAGCCGATGGCCGACCGTCTCGGGATCGATCATCAGCGGTTACAGCAGTTCATCACGTCCTCGACCTGGGACTATCGGGTGGTCCGGGCGAACGTGGCCCGGTGGATGGTCGAGGCGATCGACCCGGCCGCCTACGTGATCGACGATTCGGGGTTCCCGAAGGACGGCACCGCCTCGCCGTGCGTGGCCCGGCAGTACTCGGGCACCCTGGGCAAGACCGGCAACTGCCAGATCGGGGTCAGCGTCCAGGCGGTCACCGACACCGCGTCGGTGGCGGCGAACTGGCGGTTGTTCTGCCCGCGATCGTGGGACGACACCATGGTCGCCGATCCCGACCGGGCTGCGGCGGTGCGGGCCCGGCGGGACCGGGCCCGCATGCCCGACGATGTGCGGCACCGGGAGAAATGGCGCCTCGCGTTGGACATGCTCGACGAGATGATCGACCAGTGGGGGCTGCCGAAACTGCCGGTGGCCGCGGACTCCGGCTACGGCGACTGCACCCTGTTCCGGCTCGGCCTGGACGAACGTGGCCTGCGCTACGTGGTCCAGGTCGACCCGACCGCCACCGCCCACCCCGCCGACGCGGTGCCGGTCACCGCGGCCTACTCCGGCCGGGGCCGCCCACCCCGCCCGGCCTACCCCGACCCGCCGGCCACCCTCAAGGAACTGGTCCTGGCCGCAGGCCGCGAGACCGCACGGCAGGTCACCTGGCGACGCGGCAGCCGGCGCAGCAAAGCGAACCCGACTGCGGCGATGCGCTCGCACTTCCTGCGGCTGCGGATCCGCCCCGCGAACCGGGACATCCCCCGCGGCGACGACGGCAGCCTGCCCGAATGCTGGTTGATCGCCGAATGGCCGCCCGGCGCCGACGAGCCAGTCAAGTACTGGCTGTCCAACATGCAGCCACGCACATCACTCAAGACACTGGTCCGGCTCGGAAAGATCCGCTGGCGTGTCGAAGACGACTACCGCGAACTCAAGACAGGCCTGGGCATCGATCACTTCGAAGGCCGCAGCTTCACCGGCTGGCACCGCCACGTCACCCTCACCGTGCTCGCCCAAGCCTTCTGCACCCTGCTACGCCTGGACCCAAAAGCGGATGCGCCGGCCTGACCCTCTACGCCGTAGTGCGCGAGCTACAACAACTGCTCGTCGTCATGGCCGGCGCTTGCCACACCTGCAACCGCCCATTCGACGACACAACCTAACAAAGCACTACTAGTGTCCCGAGTCGTTGATTCATTGCTAGATTGATGGCGTGGGTGATGGTCGTGGTCCGAAGTTGGCGTTGCTGGCGTTGACCGCTGAGGAG
>NZ_JBFAAF010000222.1:0-1636 GCF_040639595.1 Micromonospora sp. NPDC023814 | reverse complement strand
ACAACGCGTTCAACCGGCTGCAACGCTGCTACGAACGAACCGAGAAGGTCATCAACGCGTACTTCGACCTCGCCGACGCGATCATCACCGTCCGTAGCCTGACCCGACGGGCATGGATCCTCTACCGGTGGGACAGCCGCCCCAACCGCCGCCGATGACCACCACCATTCCGCGCGACCTCCTACTCGTCCTGGCTCAACCTCGTCGAGCGCTGGTTCGCCGAACTGACCAACCGCAAACTCCGCCGATCGGCCCACCGCAGCATCGCCGCACTGGAAGCCGACGTCACCGCCTGGATCGAGGCATGGAACGCCGACCCCAAACCGTTCGTGTGGACCAAGACGGCTGACGACATCCTCGAAACGGTCGCCGCATACTGCAAACGAATCAACGACTCAGGACACTAGTCTGGGCCGGCCGGTACTCGCAGCCGTAAGCCGGGTCGAGCGACATCGCGATGACCTCGTCGAGGCGGTCGCGGACCGCGGTCAGCTCGGCGATCTGGGCATGGATCCGTTCACGTTCGGCGCCCAGCAGGGCCAGTGACTCCGGAGTCGTCACCCGGTCCTCGACGCAGGGCAACAGTTCCAGGATGGTGCGGCTGGAGAGGCCGGCCGAGTAGAGCAGCCGGATCAGCCGGACCCGATCCGCCGCCGGCTCCGGATAGACCCGCTGGCCGGCCGGGCTTCGCAGGGAGGTCAGCAGGCCCTGCTCCTCGTAGTACCGCAGGGCGCGCACGCTCACGCCGCAGCGGGACGCCAACTCACCGATGCGCATGAATGACCATCGTCACAACCCTTTCCTCTGACGTCAACGTTAGGCTTTAGCGTAGCCCGCATGCAGATCAACGGAGCAATCGCCCTGGTCACCGGAGCCAACCGCGGTCTCGGCCGGCACTTCGCCGCCCAACTGCTGGAGCGCGGCGCCACCAAGGTCTACGCCACCGCCCGCCGTCCCGAACTGGTCGACCTTCCCGGCGTCGAGACACTGCGGCTTGACATCACCGACCCGCAGTCGGTGGCCGCCGCCACGGCGGCCGCCGACGACGTCACCCTGCTCGTCAACAACGCCGGCATCTCCACCGGCGCCGGGCTGGTCACCGGTGACCTCGACCTGGTCCGCCGCGAGATGGACACCCACTTCTGGGGCACCCTGAACATGATCCGGGCTTTCGCGCCCCGGCTCGGCGGCGGCGCGATCCTCAACGTCCTCTCCGCCCTGTCCTGGTTCGCCTATCCCGGAACCGGTGCCTACGCCGCCGCGAAGGCCGCCGCGTGGAACCTCACCAACGCCGTGCGCCTCGAACTCACCGACCAGAAGACCCAGGTCACCGGTCTGCTCCTCGGCGCTGCCGCCACCGACATGACAGCCGGTTACGACGGTCCGACCAGCGACCCCGCAGTGATCGTCAAAGCCGCGCTGGACGGCTTGGAGGCCGGCTTGTGGGAGGTCGTCGCCGACGACTGGACCGCCCACGTGAAGGCATCCCTGGCCGGCGACCCCCGGACCTTCTACGCCCCGACTCAGGATCAGCACTAGTACCAACGCCGTTCAGTTAGGGCGCTGGCTGGTTGGTCAAGGGTCGTTGCTGATGACGTCGATGCTGGTGGTGGCTTTGTAGGTGCGGCGGTCGATG
>NZ_JBFAAF010000221.1:0-1654 GCF_040639595.1 Micromonospora sp. NPDC023814 | reverse complement strand
AGTGGTTCAGGGCGTAAGTCCTTCGGGGGTTATGCGGCCAGGGCGTGTGCGGCAGGCTGGTGATCGCAGCCGGTGGGCTGTTGGAGGTTCTGCTCTTTCTGTTCGTGTCGCTCGATCCGGGCCATGAGGTCCTCGAGGTCGGCCGGGGTGAATCTCCATCTGAAGGGCCGGGCGGTCGCGTTGTAGCGCTGCTCGAAGGCGGTGAGCCGGTCTTCGACCTGGTCAAGGCTGGTGAAGTCGTTGGGTGTCAGGACCTTGCGCTGGATGATCGAGAAGTAGATCTCCACCTGGTTGACCCAGGAGGCGTGGATCGGGGTGTGGACCATGACCGCGTTCGGGAACCGCCGGCTGAGCCGGTCGGCGGCGGCCTGGCCGCGGTGTGAGGAGCCGTTGTCGACCACCCAGAACACCCGTTTCGCCGAGGCGTAGGGCTCTTGGGTCATGACCTGCTCGACCAGGGTCATGAACGGCAGGATGCCGGTCTTCGCGTTGCGGTGGGAGAACACTCGGGCCTGGTGGACGTCGTAGGCGGCCAGGTAGGCGAGGGCGCCTTTGCGCTGGTACTCGTGGTTGACCCGCATCATCCGGACGACGCCGGGTGCCAGGGTGGGGTGGCAGCGGCAGCGGGCCTGGATGCTGGTCTTCTCGTCGCTGGAGATCACGTACTCGTCATCGCCGAGCGGGACGCCGTCGAACGTGCGGGCGTAGAGGCCGAGCACGCGGGCGGCTTTGACGGCGAACTGCGGGTCGCGGATGAAGATCCAGGACTGGTGCTGCCAGGGCTTGAGCGTGTCGCGGGCCAGGATCCGGCGGATGGTGGACGCCGAGATCGCCGCGACGATGCCCCGGTCGACGGCTTCAGCGGCCAGGTCCGGGCACGTCCACTTCGACAGTGGTGTGCCCGGTCTCGGCCGGCAACTGGCAGGCCAGGGCTTTGACCTCGGCGACCTGGACCGGCGTGAACCGTGGTGGCCGTCCCGGGCGGGGCCGGTCGGTGAGGCCGGCGAGGCCTTCGTCGGCGAACCGGCCGCGCCAGCGCCGCACGGTATCGACGGTGAGGTCGTGTCGGCGGGCGATCGCGGCGTTGGAGTGCCCACGGGCCGCATCGCAGACGATCCGGGCCCGGACGACGTGCTGATATGCGGCGGTGTGGGAGTAGGCCAGAGCGGTGAGCCCGCGCCGTTCGGCGGCGGTCAGGGTAATCGGGCGAGCGTGAGGGGCAGGCACCGGCCAGCTTCCATTGAAGATGATCTCGTTCAGGGCTGGTCGAGGATGCCGGTCAGGCGTGCCGCAAGCCGACAGGACACGCCGGAGGCGGCAGGATGTGAACCTATGCCGGTCATCCCTGCCTCCACGAAGACGTCCCTGCCGCAGCGACTGCGGGCACGGGCCAGGGCGAACTGGCCGCAGTTGGCCGCGGTGCACGTGCGCTACCAGGGTCAGTTCGCCTACGTCACCGTCGAGTTGACCGGCGGCCAGCAGCTGCCGGTGATGCGACTGCGCTACAGCGGATCCGCCCACCGCTGGAGCCTCGCCACTTACCGGGCCAGTAACAACAGCTACGAAGACCAGTACTGGTTCAGCGGCACCACCGAAGAAGCACTCGACTTCGTCTGCGACGTCCTCATCAGCCCGATCACCGACTGGCCGCATC
>NZ_JBFAAF010000220.1:0-1674 GCF_040639595.1 Micromonospora sp. NPDC023814 | reverse complement strand
CGATTTTTCCTCATCTTGATGAGCGGCAGCGTCGGCTGCTGATGGGGGCCGAAGCCCGGGCGTTGGGGCGCGGAGGGATCCGGGCGGTTGCCCGGGCTGCCGGGGTCACGGAGAACACCGTCTCACGGGGGGTGTCCGATCTGGATACCGGTGAGGAGCCGTTGGGTAGGACACGCCGGCCGGGTGGGGGCCGTAAACGTCTGGCCGACCTGGATCCCGGGTTGCGCCTGGCGCTGCTGGCCTTGGTCGAGCCGGATGAGCGAGGGGATCCGATGTCGCCGCTGCGGTGGACGACGAAGTCGACCCGCACCCTGGCTGCCGAGTTGACCCGCAAGGAGCATCGGGTCGGCGCTGATACCGTCGCTGACCTGCTGCGCGCCGAGGGATTCAGCCTGCAAGCCAACGCCAAGACCATCGAAGGCAAACAGCACCCCGACCGCGACGCACAGTTCCACTACATCAACGGGCAGGTCAAAGAGCACCACGACACCGGTGATCCGGTGGTCAGTGTGGACGCCAAGAAGAAGGAACTGGTCGGCCCGTTCGCCAACGCTGGCCGGCAGTGGCGACCCAAGGGTGCGCCGGTGGCCACCCGCACGCACGACTTCCCCGACAGTGAGCTGGGCAAGGCGGTGCCGTACGGCATCTACGACCTGGCCGCCAACACCGGCTGGGTCAACGTCGGCACCGACCACGACACCGCCGCCTTCGCGGTCGAGTCGATCCGCCGCTGGTGGAACACAAGCGGCGCCGACGAGTACCCGCAGGCCAGGCGTCTGCTGATCACCGCGGATGCCGGCGGTTCCAACGGATACCGCACCCGCGCCTGGAAAGCGGAACTGGCCGCCCTCGCAGTGCAGACCGGGATAGAGATCACCGTATGCCACTTCCCGCCGGGCACCTCCAAGTGGAACAAGGTCGAACATCGGCTGTTCTCCCACATCACCCTCAACTGGCGAGGCCGGCCGCTGACCAGCCACGACGTGATCGTGCAGACCATCGCCGCCACCACGACCCGCACCGGACTACGCGTCCACGCCGCCCTCGACACCAGCACCTACGACACCGGAGTCCGCGTCAGTGACCGGCAGATCAACGCGCTGCCCCTGGCCCGCCACGACTGGCACGGCGAGTGGAACTACACCCTGCGCCCCGAGGCATACGAGCACGTCAACACCGCCCCTGACCCCTTCGATCAGCCCAGTCCTGACCTGGCCTGGCTGCACCACCCGGCTCTGACCGGACTACCAACCGGCGAGTGGGACGCCCTGCTCACCACACTGCTGGCACTACACGACCATCAGCGGGAAACGCGCCTGGACAAGCGACGTGGACACCGCCCCCGGCTGACCGGCGCCGGCACCGGCCGCCGTCCCGTCCTCACCCTCGCCGACCGGCTCATCGCCGCCATCCTCCACCAGCGACTTGCTCTGCCCCAGGTCGCCGTCGCCGCCCTGTTCAACGTCCGACCCGAAACGATCAACAGACACCTACGCGAAATCCGCCAACTCCTGACGCAGGCCGGACACACACCATCCAACCCAGCCCCCAACGACTCGCCACCCTAAACGACCTCTACGCCCTCGCCGCCGCAGAAGGCGTCGCCATCCCGCAAGAGATCGAAACAGCGCGTTGATGATCTGCAAGCCCTAACTGAACGGCGTTGGTACTAGT
>NZ_JBFAAF010000219.1:0-1686 GCF_040639595.1 Micromonospora sp. NPDC023814 | reverse complement strand
AGCCTCGATCCACCGATGACTGTCGGGTCGGCGGGGCCCCGGAGATAGAAAGTGCCCTCTGAGCTGGAAGGATAGGAGTTGCGACGCTTCTATCTTCTGGCTCGAAAGGGCACCTCGCAGGTGAGATTGCGCCATGACGCGCCGGTGGTGCGCGCGACGTTCGATGATCCGAATCTTGTGTCGTGTGCCGGTCTCGTTCCGGTGATGCGTCTGGCCCAGCAGGCGGGTCTGCACGACGCGGTCGTCGACCGGGTGCGGCTGCCGACGGACAAGGGCGCCAACCCTGCCGGGAAGGTCGCCACGATCGTGGCGGGGATGCTCGCGGGCGCGGACAGCATCGACGACCTCGACATCGCCCGGCACGGTGGCATGCGGTCACTGTTCACCAGCGTGTACGCCCCGTCGACGCTCGGGTCGTTCCTGCGCACGTTCACCCACGGACACGTACGGCAACTGCAGGCCGCCGCCCGTGACACCCTGATCGGCCTGGCCGGCCGGGCCCCGATCCTCACCGGCGCCGACGTGCTGGCCTTTGTGGACGTCGACTCGATGCTGCGTCGCGTCTACGGCAAGCAGAAGCAGGGCATCGGGTTCGGCCACACCAAGGTCGGCGGCTACAACGTCTACCTCCGCGGCTACAACCCCCTCATAGCGACGCTGTCCACCCCGCTGTCCCCGCCGGTGATCGCCGCCACCCGGCTGCGGTCGGGTAACGCCGGCTCGGCCCGCGGCGCAGCGAGCATGATCGCCGAAGCGATCACCACCGCCCGGGCCTGCGGGGCGTCCGGGGAGATCGTGGTGCGGGCGGACTCGGCGTTCTACGCCAAGACCGTGATCAACTGCTGCCGCCGCCGGGGTGTCCGGTTCTCGATCACCACCCGGATCGACGCCAAGATCCGCGCCGCCTGCGACAGCATCACCGACGACCAATGGGTCGACATCAAGTACCCGCAAGCCGTCTGGGACGAAGACACCGGCCAGTGGATCTCCGACGCGCAGATCGCCGAAACCACCTACACCGCGTTCGCCGGCACCCGACATGCGGTGACCGCCAGGCTGATCGTGCGCCGCATCCGCCGCCACGACCCGCAACAGATCCCCGGCCAAGACGAACTGATACCGACCTACCGGTACCACGCCGTGTTCACCGACAGCCCGTACACACTCGTGCAGGCCGAAGCCCAACACCGCGCCCACGCCATCATCGAACAGGTCAACGCCGACCTGATCGGCGGACCTCTCGCGCACCTGCCCTCCGGACAATTCAGCGCCAACGACGCCTGGCTGACCTGCGCCGCGATCGCCCACAACCTCACCCGCACCGCCGGGCACCTGACCGCCGGCCCCTACACCACCGCCCGACCCGCCACGATCCGCACCCGCATCATCAACGTCGCCGCCCGGATCGCGCACCGGACCCGCACCATCCACCTGCACCTACCCGACCACTGGCCGTGGGCCGCCGGGTTCGACAACCTGTTCACCATCGTCCAGGCCGCACCCGGCTGACCGAACCCACCAGCAGAACCGGACGGCCCGACCACAGGCCACAACCCCCACTACCGCCCCGAACAATCACCCGGAGCAAACCGAACACGTGATCGGCAACTCCCGCACGCCCCGAACCACTCAACATCAAAATGATCAACTAGCGATCGCCGTCAACTGCGTCGGTGGATCGAGGCT
>NZ_JBFAAF010000218.1:0-1711 GCF_040639595.1 Micromonospora sp. NPDC023814 | reverse complement strand
GTCGTCGGACGGGCTGGCCAAGCCGGCGCCGAAGTCGTTGCGCACGCGGTCGGGTCGGCGCCCGGGTGGGCAGCCTGGTCATGAGGGCCGCACGTAGCGGCAGGTGACTGATCCGCACGAGCGGTTCGAGTACGAACCGGCCGGGTGTGGCGGGTGCGGTGAGGACCTGGCGGCGGCGGAGCCTGCCCGTCCACGACTGACCATAACAGACAGATAATGCGATCACCCAACCCGTCGCACGAATAGCATCGACACCCGCAGCTACAGATCTTGAATGGTCAGGTTGTGTCGGGTTCGAGTGTCAGTCCGGTGTGAGCGAGGAAGTTGTCGAGCAGGTCGTTGCGGTACTGGATGCTCTTGAGTCGGTTCTTGATGATCGCGAGGAGGTGATCGACGCCGGTCACGGCGAGGTTGCCGATGCTGCGTTTGAGGTGCGACCACACTGCCTCGGTGGGGTTCAGGTCCGGGGCGTAGGCCGGTAGCCGGATCACCGTCAGCCAGTCCCGGGCGTCGATCATCTGCCGCATGGCGGCGGAGACGTGGGTGTTCAGGTTGTCCCAGACGCACACGATCGGGCCGCCGAGCTGCTGGTGGGCGGCATCCAGCAGGGCGATGTAATCGCGTTCGCTGAAGCTGCGCCGCTCGTTCTTGCGGCCACGATGCACGATCGTGCGGTAGATCAGCCGGGACCGCTGGCCGGGCCGGTAACAGGTCAGCCCGGCGATCGAGACGCGGCCGGAGCCCTTGCCCGACACCGGGACTACGGGGGTGTGCCCGCGTCGTCCCCAGGTGCGCGCCTTCGGTGGGCGCAGCGTCTGGCCGGCCTCGTCTTCGAAGACCAGCCACGCCTGCCGCTGCGCCGCTACCGTTTTCCCGCCGGCCACGTCTCCCGCCGCCAGGTGACGATCGCGGCCTCGTCCCGCTCGACCGCACGATGCGCGGGGACCTGCACCGACCAGCCCAGCCGGTACATGATGTTCGCCGTGCCACGCAGCGTGTACCGGATACGGAACATCCGGACGATCAGGTCCGACACCCGGGCCAGGGTCCAGCGCTGATCAATGCCGAAACCGTGCGCCGCCGGCCCCTCCTCCAGGGCATCGGCCAGCCGCATATACGGCCGGTGCCGGACACGCCTTCATCATCGTTCGTCACGACGCGGACCTTAGCCGCCGCCTGCGGATGGCTTCGTTGGAGGCCTACGCGTCAGGGACGTTGTGCTCGGCTGGTCGCAGATACGGCTCGCGTGTCAGAAACTCGCGGTAGCGATCTTGCATCTCGGCGCCGGCCTGTTCGAGCGACGGTTCTTTGTGGCTGCCCGACGGCCATGGTTGCGCGGTCAGGAAGGCCAGCACTGCGGAGACGGTCGCCGGCGTAACCACGGGTGCGATGTCGGCGTGCGCGGCGGCCAGCGCACTCTGGAGACTCGGCGCGAGCCGGCGCAGTTGCAGGGGGTCGAAGACCACCAGCGACTGGCGGTCAACGAACGGCGGCGCGATGGCCAGTCCGACGTGCCCGGCATGCGAGACCAAGAATGTCTCGCTGGCGTCGGCCGGCGCACGACGCAGGACCTCGGCCCAGTCCTGCTTGAGTAGGAATGAACGTAGGGCAGCCGCTGCCCTGTCTGCCAGGCTGAGATGAGGCAGCCTCCCCGGTGAAGCTAGGCTTGCTGGGAGACAGGAAGAGGATCATCGTGACACTGCCCAACACG
>NZ_JBFAAF010000217.1:0-1736 GCF_040639595.1 Micromonospora sp. NPDC023814 | reverse complement strand
GCAAGTCTCTGGGGTGGAGAAGCCAGCAGAAGCCCTGAACGAACACCTAGAATCGATCCAACGAGCCGGTGTTGCAACGACTCCTTGAACCTAAGCTGGGCGCCGCGGTCGGAATGGAACACCGCGCCGGGGCGGACATGCCCGTGGTGTTGGGCCATGGCCAGGGCGTCAACGATGAGGCTGGTCCGCATGTGCTCGGCGGTCTGCCACCCGACGACCATCCGGGTGGCCAGGTCGATGACCGTGGCCAGATACAGCCAGCCCTCACCCGTCTTGAGGTAGGTGATATCACCGACCAGACGGGTGCCCGGCGCGTCGGCGGTGAAGTCCCTGCCGATCAGGTCAGCGGAAACCACCGGATCCTGACCGGGCAGCGTGGTCCGCTTGTACGCCCGTGGTTGGCAGGCACGCAGGCCGAGCTCACGCATCAGATCCGCGACCAGGCCGACGCTGCACGCGATGCCCTCCCGGTTCAGCGCTGCCGTCACCCGCCGGCAGCCGTAGGTGCCCCGGGAGGCGTCGAAGACCCGCCGCACCCGTGCGGCCAGGTCCCGACGTCGGACGGCGGTGGCGGTCTCGGCCCGGTCGCGCCAGGCGTAGTACGTGGAGCGCGAGACACCCAGCAGTCGGCACATCCACGCGATCAGGTAGGTGGCCTTCTCCGCGTCGATCAACGCGCACCGCAGGGCTACGGGTGCATCCGGGCGAAGAAGGCCGCGGCTTTTTTCAGGAACTCGTTCTCCATCCGCAACCGGCGGATCTCGTCTTCCATCTCTTTCACGCGAGCGGCCTCCACCGGAGTGCTGTTCTGGTCGGCCACCGCATGCTCACGCCGCCACGCGTTGACCCAGTTACCCAACGTCGCGTCATGGATCCCCAGATCACGGGCGACGACCGCGATCGGCTTACCAGTCTCGATCACCATCTGCACAGCCTCGGCCTTGAACTGCGGGCTGAACCGACGACGCTGCTCGGGCATGGACTCATCCTCTCAACTCGGAGGACATGTCCAGGATCCTTGGTACACCTCAGAGGGCCTTGATCTCTTCGAAGAGATGCGCGACGGGGACGGCGGGGGTCCTCGGCCCGACGTGTGCGCAGGTGCTCGCGGTAGGGGTCGACGAGGCTGGCACGGTACTTGGGGACGCGGAGCATCCGCTCGGGTCGGTCGGCTCGCGCGTAGCGTTTGACGGTGTTCAGGGCCAGCTGCAGGCGGCGGGCGCACTCCATCAGGCCCACGCCCTGGTCGAGCAGGCTGTGGACCTGGTGCCAGCGTTGCAGGGTCGTCTGCGCGCGGGGGCCGTCATACAGGGGCGCGTCCAGGACGGCGGCCCAGCAGGTGCTGTGTGCCTTCACCTCGCTGCGGGCGGCTTCGCACAGGTTGTGCCACAGGTGCCACCTGTCCGCGACCTGCACCGCGTCGGGCAGGGCGCGGCGGATAGCCTCAGCATAGGTAGCGGAGCCGTCACGGCACACGACCTCGACGCCCGGATGCTCGCGTAGCCACGCTTTTAGCGTGTCGGCGGTGCGGTCGGGCAGCACGTCGATCCGCTCGTGTGTCTCGGCGTCGATCACCACGGTGGCGTAGCGGTGCCGTCGGCGCAGAGCGAAATCGTCCACGCCGATCACACGGGGCGTCCGCCCAGTGAGCCTTTCCGAGTAACGGTTCGCGACTGTGCGTAGTGTTCGTTTCAGGTGGTTCGTCCGTGCTCGATGTGGAGGATGACCAGGGCTGC
>NZ_JBFAAF010000216.1:0-1751 GCF_040639595.1 Micromonospora sp. NPDC023814 | reverse complement strand
GACCCGCTCGTGGAGCCCGGCGAGGCCGCGACCGCTGCCGCCCGGGGACGCGCTGCCGGATCCGGAGCCGTCGGTGCGGACCTCCACGGTCGTCTCCCCTTCTTCGTGGTGAACGCGAACCCTGGTCCGGCTGCCGTGCGCGTACTTCAACGCGTTCGTCAGCGCCTCCTGCACCACCCGGTACGCCGCCACCTCGGCGCTGCCAGTGGCCGCCGCCGGCGTGCCCTCCCGGACGAACTCGACCGGCTGCCCGGCCTGCCGGGAATGGTCGACGAGGGCGTCCAGGTCGCCGACCGAGGGCGTACGCGGTTCGTCTGTGCTGTGATCCGGGTTGAGCAGGTCGAGCAGTTGCCGCAGGTCGCCGACGGCCCGCCGGCCGGTGCCGGTGATCGCGGTCAAGGTTTGGTCCAGCTTGTCCGGGTTGCCGGTCAGGTAGCGCGCCGCCTCGGCCTGCACGACCATCGCCGTCACGTGGTGGGTGACGACGTCGTGCAGCTCCCGGGCGATGCGCGTGCGCTCCGCCGTACGGGTGGCCTGCTCGACATGGCGGCGGCGTTCCGCCTCGGCGGCCCGGTTCTGGCGCAGCCACGCCCCGATGCCCCACGCGAGCGCCAGCAGCAGGTAGAAGGTGGTGAACCCCGCGACGCCCTCACTCGAGCCGGCCCGCTCGAGCGAGACCGCCAGGGACACGTACGCCGCCGAGGCGAGACCCGCGACGGCCCAGCGGCGCCGTTCCAGGTGGGCGCCGGCGCTGACGAGCGCGATGGCCAGTCCCGTACCCGCGATGGTGTGGTAGCCGCGGAGCTGGTCGATCGCGAAGCCGAGCGACACCAGCGCGAGGCAGACAGCCGGCCACCGGCGGCGGACGGCCAGCGGAAGGCACTCCAGGGCGACGACACCGACGGTCAGCGCGTCGTACGGGCGGTCCGGCAGTTCGCCGAGCTGCGTACCCTGCCGCTCCAGCGCCGGGACCACCGCCGTGAGGGCGAAGGCGAGGGCGAGCGGGAGGTCCCGGACCGTGACCGGCCGCTGCCGCCACAGATCCGGGAACCTCCGCAGCTTGATCATTGGGTGACTGTAGCGGTTGCCGGGGACTGCGCCGTGCGGTGGCGGCGCGGGACGATGTGCCCGCGGCGCTTGGCCAGCCACAGGAACACCACCGTCAACACCACGCCGGCCAGCACCGCGTACAGGCTGCCCTCCGGCCCGAAGTCGCCGCCGCTGAGCGCGACCGATCCCGACGTCGAGGCCTCAAGCAGCCCTTTCGACTCGCCGTTACCCGACACCGCGACGCCGAAGATGCCGCCAGCGGCGAAATTCCAGCCGAAGTGCAGGCCGATCGGGACCCACAAGTTGCGGGTGGCGGCGTAACAGGCGGCCAGCATGAACCCGGCCTCGATCGCGATGGCGGTCGCGCCCCACAGGCTGGCGTCCGGGTTGGCCAGGTGCATCGCGCCGAACACCACGCCGGTCAGCACGAGAGCGATCCAGGTGCCCGTACGCTCCTCGACGATCCGGAACAGCACCCCCCGGAACAGCAACTCCTCGGTCACGGCGGCGACCGCCATGAACCCCAACAGCGCCAGCGCTCCGGTCGGCGAGCCCCAGCCCTCAACGTGGTAGCCGCCGAGGAACGCAATGTTGGCGATGACGGCCGCGAACATCGCGAACCCGATGAGCGTCCCGCGGCCCACCTTCTCGACCCAGCCGCCCCGGCTCAGCTCGGCCGGCTCGCGGCGTTCGGTGCGCCG
>NZ_JBFAAF010000215.1:0-1757 GCF_040639595.1 Micromonospora sp. NPDC023814 | reverse complement strand
TTGTATCTCTGCCCTCTGACGTCCAGACCGGCGGCCTCCGCGACGCCCCGTGTCGCGAACGTCAACCCGTGGGCCGCGATCCATCCGTCGGCGAGCGCCGCCAACTGCACAAAGTCGCGATGCTCACACGCATGCGTCGACGCCACCACGGCCGCCGCCGCGCCGAGCGGCGTCACCCGGCTGCCGTCCAGGAACCCCTCGGCTGCGGCCACGAGCTCGCCATCACTCCTCGGTGCCGCCAACACCTCCGCCCGTTCCGTGCTCTTGGCTTTCATGACCGCCTCAGCCTTCGCCACCGCACCCGCGAGCCGCGGTAACGAACCCTCCACGCGACCACCACGCCGCCGCTGGACCTTGCGCCTCCACTCGGCCGGCAGCACCAGCACGTTCTCGTCCGGCAACACGACCGGCCCCTCCGCTGCGCCGCTGTCCGACACAGCCGGTCCGCCCGCCCGACCGTCCGGCACAGGGGGGTCCCAGACAACCGGGCCGGACACAGCCGCAGCAGCATCCGGCGCCGCGGCGGCGCCGGCGGCCATCTCCATATACCCCTTCTTCACCTTCTCCGAGACCAACCCCTCCACATGTGCGATCGCCGCCGCCTCGTCGGCGAACTCCTTTACCCGAGTCTGTCCCGCGGTACCGACGCGTCCGAACCGGACGGTCACCACGGCACCGTCGCGCGACACCCACCAGAACTTCGGCGACCCCGCACCCCGGTGCTCGAAACAGCGCATCCTGAGCAACTCCTCGATATCGACCAATGGCGGCGGGCGACACGGTAGCCACGGGGAATGACATCTTCGGCAACGGCGAGCACGGCGAGCGACCCCGCGTCGACCGGGCGGGTCCATTGCGCTCCGCGTTCTTGAGGGTCGCGGGGATCCGCCGGGCGATCGTGCGTTCGGGCACCCGGACGGCTTCCATGGCGGTGTCGCCGCGCTCTGCGGGTGTCGTTCATCGACGTGGAGATCCGCACCTGAGCCGGCTCGACCGTGGGGTTGCCGCTGGTACCGCAGCACCGCCGCGGGCGCCGCTTTCCGGCGGCGCCCGGCGGCGACGACCCCGTCGGTCATCGCTGCGGGGTGGTCCGGCGTCCGGGCGCGGGTTCCGGGGACGGGCTGCCGGCAAGCCCGTGGTCGTAGGCGAAGATGACGGCCTGGACCCGGTCGAGGGCGCCGATCTTGGCGAGTACCCGGCCGATGTGCGTCTTGACGGTCGACTCTGACAGGACCAGTTCCTCGGCGATCTCGCCGTTGGTCAGGCCGCGGGCGATGGCGAGCAGGATCCCGTGTTCCCGGTCGGTCAGCGTGCCCAGCCGTGGATCGGCGGGGCGTTCGGGTGCGGAGGCGCCGCCCAGGTGCTGAGCGAACTCGTCGAGCAGCCGCCGGGTGAGGGCGGGAGCGATGACGGCGTCGCCGGCGGCGACCGCGCGGATGCCGGCGAGCAGTTCCTCCGGGTGGGCGTCCTTGAGCAGGAATCCGCTCGCGCCCGCGCGCAGCGTGGCGTGCACGTATTCGTCGAGGTCGAACGTGGTGAGCATGAGGATGTGTGAGCGGGCGCCGGCCTCCACGATCCGCCGGGTGGCCTCGATGCCGTCCATGCCGGGCATGCGGACGTCCATCAGGACCACATCGGGGTGCAGCTCCGCGGCGCGGCGTACGGCGTCGGCGCCGTTCCCGGCCTCTTCGACGACCTGAGTGTCGGCGGTGCTGTCCAGCAGCATGCGGAAGCCGAAGCGTTGCAGCGGCTGGTCG
>NZ_JBFAAF010000214.1:0-1825 GCF_040639595.1 Micromonospora sp. NPDC023814 | reverse complement strand
AACTCTCGGGGGTAAGGCTTGGGCACAGCGACATCCTTCCAGCCCGCCCGACAGGGCAAGCCATCTCAGGTGTCACCTATTGGTGCAGCAGACCCCACCCCGACCTACTCGTCCTGGCTCAACCTCGTCGAACGCTGGTTCGCCGAGTTGACCAACCGCAAACTACGTCGATCAACCCACCGCAGCATTACGTCCCTGGAAGCCGACGTCACCGCCTGGATCGAAGCCTGGAACAGCAACCCGAAACCGTTCATCTGGACCAAGACAGCTGACGAAATCCTCGAGACACTCGTCGGATACTGCCAACGAATTAACGACTCGGGACACTAGATCTCCAGCCGCAGTCCGGCCCATCGGTCGAGCCATCCCTTGACCTCCACGCGGCGCTGTACCTTCGCGCGGCCCGCTGCGTCGTTGAAGGCCGGAGAGGGGCGGACAACCATTCCCACAAGGTCAGCCAGCCCATGGCAGGACACCAGGTGAACAGAGTCACCCCGTAGAGTAACCGCGACGCACGTTGCCGTTTCGGGCCAGCGCGATATCGCGTCCAGGGCGGACGTGTAGGGCTCATCGCCATTGAGCAGATGCATCCGTGCTTGATTACGAATCTCCCACGGCACCCCGGGCAGGGCCACCATGGCTTGGGCTTCGGCGCCTGCGTCGTCGCGTGGGTCCAGCTTCTCCGGGTCGAAGTAGGCGACATCCACGTCGCGCTCCGGCGAGACCGGGAGGTTGCTGATCGCGTCCCAGACGCGGTTCCGTACGAAGCCGGCACCGATCCACCAGTCCGGTAATCCCAGGTCGGCCGTGGCCCGAAGGACTCTCATTGCTTCCGGGTCTGACTCGATTACGCCCACAACGTCCTGCGCGCTCATGACCACCCCAGGGACCCTAGACCAGCGGACGTACGCACCGCTTGCGAGGCGGTGGCTGAGGGCAGAGCGAAGTCTGTCACCGGGTGCTTCGGCGCGATCACCACCGCCCGCGGCAGGCAGGCGGCGATCGTCCCCGCGAGGCTGCCGAAGGACAAGGCGAAGGCCAGCGGGAGGAACAAGTCCCACCGGGGGCGGCCGGAATACGGTAGAAAGGGGCCGCGGCGGCGATCGGCGCGTGGTCCGCCCAGTTCGCCGACCCCGCCCTCGATGCTCTCCACCAGGGCAAAATGGGTGGCCTCGCCAGCCGTCCCGCCCTACCTTGTAACTGGATCTTCTTCTCCGACCCACTCACAAGAGGACTTCACCCCGCGTGACGCCGCCTGCTCTTTAACCTGACACCTTCCCCGTGCATCGGTCGCCGACGTCGCCGTCGGCTCTTTCCCCATGCCTTCCGTCAGGTCTTTAGAGAGATCATGTCTACGCGTCCTCATATCGTTCTGTCCTGGACCGTTCGGCGCGCGCGCCTTTCCCTGCTCGCGTTCCGCTGCGTCCACTGCCATTCCGGCCTCGCCAGCACCGGCGACGGGAAGTTCCGCGTCGATGCCAACGGCAAACTCCTCGACATCTGGCTCCTGGTCGCCTGCGTTTTCTGCGACCGCACCAGCAAAATCACCGTTCACGATCGCGTCCCGGTCCGGTACCTGGATCCGATCCTTCTGAAGGGCTACTCCGGCAACTCCTCTGCCCTCGTCGCCCGCGTCCTTCTCGACCCGCTGATCGCCCGGCGCAACCGGTTCGCCCTGGAGCGGGACCCATGCTGGGAACTGCTCGCCCCGTCCCCTCCCGTAAGCCCCTGGCGTGACTGGTCAGGTGCTCGTCGGCGGGTCGGCTTGACCTGGGGCGTTCGGGTTGGATCATGGTTGGGTGTGCGGAACGCCGTCGATCGTGGA
>NZ_JBFAAF010000213.1:0-1833 GCF_040639595.1 Micromonospora sp. NPDC023814 | reverse complement strand
CCCCTGAGCTACGAGGGCGCGAGGGCCTAGTCTAGCGACCTGCGGGTTCACCTGGGGTGGCAGGGAGTGGCCCATGTTCACCCGCGTCACCCGGGCCCCCGTTCTCCCAGCCCAGGACCACACCCCGAGCACACGAACCCCGGTTTGCGACCGCCGGTCGCCGCGGTGACCCGCGTTGGCACCGGTTGACCCGGGTTGGCATCCGCTGGAGAGCACACACTGCGCACATCATCGAAGATCATGGTATGCGCTCCGCCGGCCCTGGACCCGCGGCCGGCAGTAGCGCGGCGCGGCGGCAACTCTCCGCGAGCTTCGTTCGCTGGCTCAGGTCAAGACGCCGACGCAGGGTCAGCGTTCGGGATGAGTCCCGCACGACGCTCAGCGCCCGGATCAGTAACGGGCTGCGCTGGACCCGCTCTCGCAGCTTGCCCTCCCGCGAGTCCCCTGAGTCGGGATCTTTCCGCTCAGGAGGTGCGCCACCACTGTCACAGGCCTCGGCGCGCGTTACGGGTTCGGCAGGGTGCTGCGCCAGGCTGCGGCGAGTGCTGCCACGTCGGGGTATCGGTCGGCGGGTGTCCTGGTGGTGGCCCGTACAGCTACCTGTTGTTGATGGCGGGAACCACGCCAGCCGTGTGGGGAGTCGAGGACGTGGTGGATGGCGCGGCCGAGGGTGTAGACGGTGGTGCGCTGGTCGATGACGGCGCCGCGGACGAATTCCTCGGGGGCCATGTAGCGGCGGGATCCGGGGAGGCGGTCGGTGTCGAGGGTGAACGGTCCTGGCCGGTACTCGTCGAGATCGATCAGGCGTAGTTGGCGGGCGTGGAAGTCGTAGAGGAAGCAGCCGTCGTAGAGGTCGACCGCGACGAAGCCGGCGGCGGTGATGGCCACGTGCGCGTCGAGGATGGTGCCGATGGCCGCCTGCACTTCGCGCAGGGGTAGTTGCTGGAACCGGTGCAGGGCGCTGCGGTCCGAGCCGTGGGTGGTGGCGTGGTTCAGCACGCTGCCGTCATGCCACGGGTAGACCAGCGTCGGCCCGTCGAGGACGTGCTCGGGGCGCACGATCGCCTCGTGTCGGACCGCAGCGTGGAACCGGGCGGCCCGCAGCAAGGAACGGCGGCTCTGCGCGGTGGTGGCTGTCTTGACGAACCAGCGGCGTCCGGACGCCTCGACGCCGTAGGAGACACACCCCGAGTCCTGGGCGTCGAAGACCGCGAACGCGGACTCCAGGGGTAGTTCCATCACGTAGGGAGAGTAGGGCCGCATCCCCTTTGCAGCATGCGAATGCCGCCGGCAGCACCGTGGTGAGTCGCATGGTTGTGGCATCGTGTCACCGCAAGGGGGAGGTGACGCGGGTGGATGTGTCGTCGGCACCGACAAGGTACGCCGAAGCGTTGCTGTTCGCCGCCGAGGTGGTCGATGCGGCCACCCGTCCCCCACACGGCGACCACGGCGAGGAAGCGCTGCGCGATCCCTACGCGCGGGAGATGCTGAGGCATCAGAGCGACTGGTCGTGGTGCGACAACCGACAGGATGTCGATCTTGCCGCCAGCGGGGCGCTGCGCGCGACCGTCGAGTACGTCGCCCGTCGTCACGCCACAGCGCTACCCGACCACACCGGTCGAGCCGGTGGACAGTGGCCCGACGTCGATGACCGCCTGGCCCGGCTGGCCTCGGCGCTGTGCTTCGCCGCCGAGGCCGCCGAGCAGGCCTGGCCGCACCGGCTGCAGCAGGTCCTGGCCCCCTGGGTACGCCAGCGGCTCGCCGCGCTGCTGACCGCCACTGACCGGGCGGAAGGGCTGGGCAGTCTGGACGCCCGCGTGCGGCGCGCGGTCG
>NZ_JBFAAF010000212.1:0-1858 GCF_040639595.1 Micromonospora sp. NPDC023814 | reverse complement strand
GGCTGGGGCAGGACTCGTCGAACTCGTCGCGGCCGCCGTCGTCGGATGGGCTGGCCAAGCCGGCGCCGAAGTCGTTGCGGGCGCGTTCGGGTCGGCGGCCGGGTGGGCAGCCTGGTCATGAGGGTCGCACGTTGCGGCAGGTGGCTGATCCGCACGAGCGGTTCGAGCATGAGCCGGCTGGGTGCGGCGGGTGCGGTGATGATCTGACCGGTGCCGCGGTGACCGGGGTGGCGGTGCGGCAGGTGTTCGACCTGCCGGACGTCGGCGTGCGGGTCAGTGAGCATCGGATCGTGTCGCGCCGGTGCTGGTGCGGGCACGTCACCGCCGGTCGGGCACCGGACGGGGTCGACGCCCCAGTCCAGTACGGGCCGAGAGTGAACGCGGCCGCGGTGTATCTGCAGCAGGCGCTGTTCGGGGCGCAGGCGCGGACCGCGCGGGCGATGACGGATCTGTTCGGGGTGGCGATGTCGGCCGGCGCGGTCGCTGCCGCGCACGCCCGTGCCGGTGACGCCCCGGCCGATTCGGAGTTCGTGGATCAGGTCCGTGACGTGTTGACCAGCGCGAGCGTGGTGCATGTCGACGAGTCCGGGCTGCGGGTCGCCGGCAGGCCGCACTGGGTGCATGTGGCCACCACCGGGAAGTACACCCTGGTCTGGGTGAACCCGAAACGCGGCCGGGCCGGGATCGACGCCGGGCAGGTGATGGGCTCGATGACCGGGATCGCCGTGCACGACGCGTGGGCGCCGTACGACACCTACACCCCGGCCGGGCACCAGTTGTGCTGCGCGCATCTGCTACGCGAGCTGACCGCCGCCGCCGAGCTGGCACCGCAGGCGGTATGGCCCGGTCAGGCGGCCGACGCGCTCCTGCGGCTCAAGACCGCCGCCGACACCGCCCGCACCGAGGGCCAGGCTGGGATCGACCCGGACCTGCTGACCGAGCAGACCGGCCTGTTCCGCCAGGCCGCCCTGGTCGCAGTCAAGGACCACCAGCACGAGAAGTCGAAGACCGGCCGGAAACTGACCGCGCTCGGCCGCCGGATGCGCGACCGCATCGACGACTACCTGCGCTTCGCGGTCGACCTGCGGTCCCCGTTCGACAACAACCGCGCCGAGCAACAGATCCGTATGGTCAAGATCCGACAGAAAGTATCCGGGGGCTTACGCACCCTCGACGGAGCCCAGCAATTCGCGCTGATCCGCTCCTACCTCGCCACCGCCACCGCCCACGGCCGCAACATCATGAACGCCCTCACCGAACTCGTCGCCGGCTGCCCCTGGCTACCCACCGGCGCAGCGACCACCTGACCAGTCACAACCGACGAAGACATACAACAGTGGGAAAACACCTATCGGCTCTACCCGACATACGCGATGGACCTCCCCGCCGGAGGACGTCTCAGCGTAATGAGCGCAGAAGGGGCCGCCAACGCGATCGCCTTCGCCAACACCGCCATCACTGACGACCCCATCGCACCTGAAACCGACCAGTCTAGAGTTAACGCCGTTTTCATGCAGTTCCGCATCCGAATAGCCGACAGACGCGGCAGAATACGCAGAGAAAACATCATGGCGCTGGTCGCCCTAGACAACGCATTCGACCCGCACACCAACCCCCACCGCATCATTCTCGCCGACTACGGCGACGCCTACGTCAAAAACCATCTCCAACCGCGCATAAAACAGGAACCCCAAAGCCCGTCCCCGTGGGACAGCCCGCCAGGCCCCAGCGAGACCGACCTTCCCGAGCCCGCCTACCCGCCGACACGATCATCCCAGCCACCGCCGACCAGACCACCCCGCCCTTCGCGTTATGGTAGGCGTCCGGGAACGCGCCGTTGCTGCCGGTGCCGGAGAAG
>NZ_JBFAAF010000211.1:0-1864 GCF_040639595.1 Micromonospora sp. NPDC023814 | reverse complement strand
CTAGGTGACTGGTGTTAAACGATGGCTGCCATCAGCGTGGCGGCCATCGTTTTGCATCTATTTCTGCTAGTTTGCTGGGATGACGTTGGGCAGAGCGTCGCAGCAACTGGACCTCCTCGATCCGGTCAGCCGGTTCTGCGCTGAGACCCTTCCGGCGAACTCGATCTACGCGTTTCTGCACGATCACCGCGACCGGTTGTTCCCGGACTGCTTGTTCGCTGATTTGTTCGCGCAGGTCGGGCGGCGGTCGGTGCCGCCGTCGGTGGTCGCGACGGTGATGGTGCTGCAGCGTTTGGAAGGACTGTCGGACCGCGAGGCCGTCGACCGGTTCGCGTTCGATGTCCGCTGGCGGTACGCGGCCGGGGCCGGTGGCTGGGACGGCGCTTCGCGGGCCGGGTTCGCGCACACGGTCCTGGTTGACATGCGCGAACGGCTGCGCCGCTCGGCGAACCCGGACCGGATTTTCGAGGTTGCTCTCGCGGCGGCGCGGGAGGCCGGGCTGCTGGGACGGCGCCGGGTGCTTGACTCGACCCCCTTGTATGACGCGGTCGCCACGATGGACACGATCACGCTGATCCGCTCGGCGGTCCGCGGGCTGCTCACCGCGGCCGGCCGCGACCTGGCCATCGAACTGCGGGCCGTGTTGACCAGCGGCGACGACTACGCCAGCACGGCGAAACCGGTCGTGGACTGGGACGACAAGACCGCCCGGGAAGCGTTGATCGACTCAAGGGCCCGGGACGGGTATGCCCTTCTCGCCGCCCTCGGCGGCCGCAAGAAGCTGCCCGAGGCGGTCACCGAGGCGATGCGGCTGCTGGCCACGGTGCTGGGCCAGGACCTGGAAGCCGGCGACGACGGGGTGCTGCGGATCGCACGCAAAGTCGCCACGGACCGAGTGATCTCCACCGTCGACCCGCAGGCCCGGCACGGGCACAAGACCAGCCACCGTGGCTTCGACGGCTACAAAGGGCATATCGCCGTCGATCCGGACAGCGAGATCATCACCGCCACCGAGGTCACTGCCGGTAACACCGGCGACGCCGGCCCGGCTGCCGACCTGATCGCCGACCTCACCACCCCGGCCAGCGATCAGGACACGTCCGGAGCCGACGCGGTGGTCTACGGCGATTCGGCCTACGGCGCCGGTGAAGTACTCGAATGCCTGCATGCTGCCGGGATCGACGCCAAGACCAAGGTCCAGCCACCGGTCGCGCCGGGTGGCAAGTTCACCAAGGACCGGTTCACCATTGACCTCGCCGCCGGCACGGTCACCTGCCCAAACCAGGTCACCATCGCGATCCGCCCGATCACCGGTCACGACCGTCACGCCGGGAAAGCCGACTTCGGCCGGGCCTGCACCGACTGTCCGCTCCGCACGCAGTGCACCGAGTCGAAGACCGGCCGGCAGATCACCATCAGCCGCTGGGAAACCCACCTCACGGCCGCCCGGACCCGGCAGACCGACCCGGCCTGGCGGGCCGACTACCGCGCCACCCGCCCCAAAGTCGAACGCAAGATCGCCCACCTCATGCGCCGCCGCCACGGCGGCCGCCGCGCCCGCATGCGCGGCCTGCTCCGCGTCGCCGCCGACTTCAAACTCCTCGCCGCAGCCACCAACCTGGCCCGGCTCGCCACCCTCGACCTCACCGGCAGCAGCCAGCTCGGCCGGGCCCCCGCCTAACCACTTGCAAGAACCCCGACCAGGCGTTATCCAGCCCGGCAACAACCCCTCAGCCCCACAACCGCCCACCGAGCCACCGATCAGCCAGCCCAGCGACTACCCCCTTCACGCCAGCCAACGAGCCGTCAAACACACGGGCTGACCAGACCACCGATCAACCCCCGTTTAACACCAGTCACCTAG
>NZ_JBFAAF010000210.1:0-1933 GCF_040639595.1 Micromonospora sp. NPDC023814 | reverse complement strand
TGCTGACACGGCGTCAGATCCAGAGCAAACCGGTACGCCTGTATCGCCTTCACGACGACGGGTCCTGTGTGGTGGCGGCCTCGACCGCCCGACGCACCCGATCCGCAGCAGCCCGACGGCCGTAGAGACGCACGCACAACGAGATCAAGATCTCCGTGACGTCCCCGACCAGGTCGTCGTCGACCTCCGCCGGGTCGACCACCAACAGCTTGCGACCCTGCGCGGCCAGCGCCGCCTCGACGTACTCGGCACCGAAGCGGGCGAACCTGTCGCGGTGTTCCACGACGATGGTCGTGACCGCCGGGTCGCGCAGCAGGGCGAGGAACTTCTCGCGGTGCCCGCCCAGCGCGGATCCGACCTCGGTCACCACCTGCGACACCGGCAAGTTCTGCCCAGTCGCCCACGCGACGACCCGAGCGACCTGCCGATCAAGATCGGCGCGCTGCTCGGCGGACGAAACCCCGGCGTACACCACCACCCGCCCGGCGGCAGCCGAAGCAGCAGGCAACGGCTCGCCCACCATGATGAGTCGCCCCAGCCGGAAAGTAGGAACAGGCAGCGTCCCAGCCGCATACTGCCGCCGCGCGGTGACATACGCGATGCCCTGAGACGCCGCCCACTCCTTCAAGTTCACCCCATCACCATAGCACCCCCAAGGACACTAGAGACGATTCAATCGCGAGCAGTTGTTAACCCCGGGCTCGCGACCGAATCGGCGGATGGCCCGGAAATCACCGGCGGACGGCTGTGGAAAGGCGCGGTTCCCGCGGCCCAGCGCATTGGGCCAGCCATGTCCACTGGTGCGACCGGGCGTGAGGTCATCGGGTCGGCGTGGACGGGCGCGGTCGAGTCGACGACGTCTCGATCGGTGGCTTCGTGAAGTCCGAAGGCCTGGCCGCGACTGTAGGCGGATACAACCAGTTCGCCCTACCCCAGAACGGTATCGGCGTCTACGACGCCAACTGGGGCCCGGTGACTCGCAAGCGCGCGACGTGCGGCAGCGATACGTCCAGGCTCGCCCCGTGCCTCACCGACGGTGTGACCGAGGTTCTGGTCCGAAACGGCGAGGTCGTCGACATCAGCCACGAGGCAGGTAGCGGCCAGATCGGCCAAGGCGAGGTCGTACTGCTCGGACGGGAAGGCGGAGCCGCCGAACTCGACAAGCTCTCGATCGGAGACAGCGTCGACGTCAAGTGGGGTACGCAGACCTCCGGTCGTGTTCCGCTCCGCTGGGCCGTGGGCGGCTTCCCCAACCTCGCCGACGCCCAGCTCGTGGCCGGCCTCGGCGCCAACAACACTGCCGATCTCGCCCCCGGCACCGCCGCAGGGGTAAGCGCCGACGGACTGACCTTCTACCTTGTGGTCGTGGACGGCCGCTCAGCCGTATCGGCCGGCGTGACACGGGTCGAGATCGCCGAGATCCTGCGCCGGGTCGGAGCCGACGACGGCGTTCAGCTCGACCGCGGTGGCAGCACAGAGATGATCATCAGGCCCGAGGCGGACACGTCCGACTGCGAGATCCTGAACGTCCCGTCGGACCGCGCAGAGCGTCCGTTCCCCAACGGCATCGGTGTCTTCGTCAAGTGACTCCCCGAGATTCGTTGCCCAGTATCGGTCCTGCACAGACTCAGGACCTGCCGGAACGCTGACAGCCCGTAGCCGCTCCCAAACCGGCCAACTGAGACCGCTCGGCTCTGGGCCCCCCATCGGCTGGCGCGCCAGCCGGTGGGGGCACTCAGCAGTCGGCTGCGCGTTCGCACTCACGATCACACACGGACTGCCCTGGGTGCCCCTGGCCGTGGTGCGGGTCGTGGTGCGAAACGGCGTTAGTCAGGGTTCTAGTGTCCCGAGTCGTTGATTCATTGCTAGATTGATGGCGTGGGTGATGGTCGTGGTCCGAAGTTGGCGTTGCTGGCGTTGACCGCTGAGGAGC
>NZ_JBFAAF010000209.1:0-1981 GCF_040639595.1 Micromonospora sp. NPDC023814 | reverse complement strand
CCTGATCCGGTCGACCCTGGCCGCCGTACCGACCCGGCTGCCGGTGCTGTGGGCCAAGGCGGCGGTCTACGGGGGGATTGGCCTTCGTGGTCGGCGCGGTGGGCGCGTTCGCCGCGTTCCTCATCGCCAGTGGCCTGCTGTCGGACGCTTCCATCGAGATGAGCATCTCGGACTCCGGCGTCGTGCGCAGCCTGCTGGGCGTCGGCGCGTACCTGGGCCTGGTCGGCGTGGCCGGCGTCGCGCTGGGCGCGCTGCTGCGTTCCACCGCCGGCGGCATCTCCGCGCTGGTCGGCACGTTCATGCTGGTGCCCGGGCTGATGTCACTGCTGCCGGAATCGTGGCGGGAAGACCTCACCCGATATCTGTCCAGCAACGCCGGGGAGTCGATCTTCGCTTTGCAGCATGACGCCGGGATTCTGTCGGCCCGGGCCGGTCTGCTGGTGCTGGCCGGCTGGACAGCGCTGGCCCTGGGCGGCGCCGCGTACCGGATGAGGCGGTCCGACGCCTGATGCTGCTGTCCAGTCGACGCGGCACCGGACCGGCCCAGGTGCCGCATGCGGCTGTTCAGCGCGACCTGGACCGAGCCGCAACCGAGGGGACCGACGATGGCGCGGTCGCGTTCGTCTCGCATCCTGTCGCCGCCCGGCTGTTCCACGCTGGGCGGCGGCTGCGGCAGTGGGACACCGCGCAACGGTGGGCGTGGGGCACCGCTCTGGTGCTGGCGTTGTTCGGGCTGTTCAGCGGTGCCGACCTGACCCACCAGGAACGTCCGCCGGACACGCCGTTCGACTTCGCCCACCTGTCGGTGCCGCAGGTGCTGTTGCTGCAGACGGCGTTGGTACTGCCGCTGTGGTGGCGACGCCGTACGCCGCTGCTCGTCCTGTACGCCACCGTCGCGGTCTTCCTGCTGCAATGCTCCGCCGGCATCATGCTGCGCGCTGACGCCGCGATCCTGGTGGCCGTGTATAGCGTCGTCCGGCACGGCCGGCTACGACGCCTGGGGTGGGCGGCTCCGGCTCTGCTGGCCGTGTTCGTCGCAGTCCCGGTGCGGCTGGCGCCGCTGGCATCGCTGTGGGATGTCACGGCCTTCATCGCGACCGCCGTCACGGCCGCCGCGGCACTGGGATTCGCGGTGCGGGTCCGCGGCGCCCAACTGGCTGTGCTGCGCGACCGCGCCGTCCGGCTCGAGACGGAGCGCGACCAGCGCAGCAGACTGGCCGCCGCGGGCCGAACGCACCCGCGTCGCCCGCGAGATGCACGACATCGTCGGCCACAGCCTCTCGGTCATCGTGACGCTCGCCGACGGCGGCGCGTACGCCGCCGACACCGCCCCCCAGCGCAGCAAGGAAGCGCTGCGCCTGATCGGCGACACCGGCCGCCGATCGTTGACCGATCTCCGGCGCATGCTGGGCGTGCTGCGCGAGCAGACCGACGAACCGAGCCTGCACCCCAGCCCGGCATCGCCGACATCAGCGCGCTGCGCGAACGCATCCGAGCCGCCGGCCCCACAGTCGAATACCACAGCACCGGCGACCTGAGCGCGCTGGACCTCGGCGTGCAGCTGGCTGCGTACCGCATCGTGCAGGAGGCGCTCACCAACACCCTCAAGCACGCCGGCCCTCACACCACGGTGCAGCTCGCAGTGAGCATCGACGGCAACCGACTACGGATCCTGGTCCGTGACAGCGGTTGCCCCGGCGGTGGCACGACCCCGGGCCACGACGGCCACGGTCTCATCGGCATGCGAGAACGCGCCGCTCTCTACGGCGGCACCGTCACGGCCGGCCCTACCTCCGACGGCGGATGGGCAGTGCGGGCGGAACTCGATCTGACATCGCTACCGCATCCCGGAGGGAAACCCGCATGACCACCGCCCTGATCGCGGACGACCAGCCGCTGCAACGCTTCGGCTTCCGCATGCTGCTGGACAGCACCGCCGACACTCAGGTCGTCGAAGAGGCCGGGAACGGCGCCGACGCCG
>NZ_JBFAAF010000208.1:0-1996 GCF_040639595.1 Micromonospora sp. NPDC023814 | reverse complement strand
CGTACCTGCCCGATCGCCCGAGTCACGGTCGAGCGGTCCACCCCGAACGCCACCGCCAGGGCCTCGTGCGGCACCCCCAGACGCAGATGAGCGAGGGTAACGACAAGCCGATCAGTGAACCGCAGCGTCAAACGCCGCCCGGCTCCAGCCGCCCGCCGCCGGTGACCACCCCGACGGGCATACAACCGGCCCTCTCGCCCGGCCAGCCACACCACCCGCAGCTCAGTTCGTAGCAGTCGCAGATGACGGCGGGAGATCCCGGAGAACGCGGGATGGCTGAATACACGACGCGCCCACCGGATCGACACCCGAAGATCATCACCTACGACGGATGCGCGCCACCGACCGTCCTATTGCGCACAAGGTCGTTACAGATCTTGAATTGCCAGGTTCGTCCGATGTGGTCTGTGTGATGGCCTTGGGCTGGGGTAGATCGATGGGATGAGGTATCCCGATGGAGGTGGGTTGTCCGCGCGGGGGCGGGCGAAGCGTGAGGCGGTACGACGGCAGGCTGCCGGGTGGTTCGCCGAGGACGTGTCGGTGCCGGAGGTCGCCCGCCGGCTGAGGGTGTCGCAGACGGCGGTGTACGGGTGGCGCAAGCGGTGGCGGGCCGGTGGTGAGCAGGCTCTGGCCTCGAAGGGGCCGGGTGGGTCTCGGTGTCGGCTGGATGAGGGCCGGCTGCGGCGGCTGGCCGATGCCTTGGAGGAGGGGCCAGCGGCGCACGGTTTCGGTAGTGATCAGCGGTGGACCCTGGCGCGGGTGTCGGACCTGATCGCCCGGATGTTCCGTGTCCGGTACACGCTGCGTGGCACGGCGAACATCATGTACCGGCTGGGCTGGTCGGTGCAGGTCCCCACGCATCGTGCGGTCGAGCGGGACGAGGCCGCGATCGTCACCTGGCGGCGGGAGACGTGGCCGGCGGGAAAACGGTAGCGGCGCAGCGGCAGGCGTGGCTGGTCTTCGAAGACGAGGCCGGCCAGACGCTGCGCCCACCGAAGGCCCGCACCTGGGGACGACGCGGGCACACCCCCGTAGTCCCGGTGTCGGGCAAGGGCTCCGGCCGCGTCTCGATCGCCGGGCTGACCTGTTACCGGCCCGGCCAGCGGTCCCGGCTGATCTACCGCACGATCGTGCACCGCGGCCGCAAGAACGAGCGACGCAGTTTCAGCGAACGTGACTACATCGCCCTACTGGCGCGCCCGCCTACCCGCACCCGACCGGCGGATCTGGTCGATCTGCTCGGCGGGCGGCACCTGCACACGCGGGTGTGGTTTCTTCGCTCCGGCCTGGTCGCGGGTGACCGGCTGCTGACGCAGCCTGCGGGCGTGCGCGTTCGCCGGCTTGCCGTCCGGGCCTGGCACGGAGGTGTCGTCCCAGGACTCCGGCACGAACAGCCGCCAGTTCAACACCGCCGAAGCGGCGTCGGTCGCCGCGTGGACGCTGACGGCGACCTGGCAGTTGGCGACCTTGCCGAGGGTGCCGGAGTACTGCCGGGCCACGCACGCCGAGGCCTTGCCGTCCTTGGGAAACCCGGTGTCGTCCACCACCCACACCTGAGGTGCCACCAGGTCGACCGCGGCCGTGGCCAGCCGTCGCCGCACACCGGCCACATCCCAGGTCGAGGACGTCAGGAACTGCTGCAACTGCTGGTGATCGACCCCGAGCCGTTCAGCCATCGGCTGCATCGACTTACGCCGACCGTCCAACATCAGCCCCCGCAGATACCGCAGACCGGTCGCCCGCTGATCCGACCGCCACAACCCCCCGAACACCCCCGCCGCGAAGTCCTCCAACTGCGCCCGCACCCGAGCAAGCTCCCGCTCATCCACGCACCGCACCCAAACACCAACACGACACTCACACAAGCGACACGCCACAACGACCTAACAAAGCACTACTAATGTCCTGAGTCGTTGGAAGCTTTATTGATCCGGGTGCAGTAGTTGGCGAGATTATCGAGGATCTGGTCGGCGGTTTTGGTCCAGACAAAGGGTTT
>NZ_JBFAAF010000207.1:0-2002 GCF_040639595.1 Micromonospora sp. NPDC023814 | reverse complement strand
ACTGGTCGAGAACGGTGGAGTCGATGATCTGGGTGGTCGTGAGTGGCTGGCCGTGACGCAGCATCGCCGCCCACACCACGACCGCGCTGCCCGGCGCCACGCCCGGTGTCTGTTGGAGGGCGTCGTGCACCGCTGCTGGCACCGGCGGGGTGTTCGCGGAGGACGCCGGTGGGGGTTGGCGCTCGAGCCAGTCGGTGGCCGCCTGCCGCTCGGATGAGGACCACCCCGGGGGCACCACCGCCTGGTATCGCACGGCCTTGCCGTCGTTGCCCCGCTCGTCGAGCAGACCCAGCCTCCGCAACGCCTGCACGTACAGCGCGGCGGCGCGCGTGCCGGTGACTGCGGATTGGTCGAGAACGGTGGAGTCGGTGATCTGGGTGGTTGTGAGTGGCTGGCGGTGACGCAGCATCGCCGCCCACACCACGACCGCGCTGCCCGGCGCCACGCCCGGTGTCTGTTGGAGGGCGTCGTGCACCGCTGCGGGCACCGGCGGGGTGTTCGCGGAGGGCGCCGGTGGGGGTTGGCGCTCGAGCCAGTCGGTGGCCGCCTGCTGCTCGGGTGGGGACCACCCCTGGGGCACCACCGCCTGGTATCGCACGGCCTGGCCGTCCTTGCCCCGCTCGACAAGCAGACCCAACCCCCGCAACGCCCGCACGTACAGCCCGGCGGCGCTCATGCCGGTGATCGCGGACTGGTCGAGAACGGTGGAGTCGATGATCTGGGTGGTCGTGAGTGGCTGGCCGTGACGCAGCATCGCCGCCCACACCACGACCGCGCTGCCCGGCACCACGTTCGGTGTCTGTTGGAGGGCGTCGTACACCGCTGCGGGCACCGGCGGGGTGTTCGCGGAGGGCGCCGGTGGGGGTTGGCGGTCGAGCCAGTCGGTGGCCGCCTGCCGCTCGGGTGGGGACCACCCCGCGGGCACCACCGCCTCGTATCGCACGGCCTGGCCGTCCTTGCCCCGCTCGACAAGCAGACCCAACCCCTGCAACACCTGCACGTACAGCCGGGCGGTACGCGGGCTGGTGACCGCGGACTGGTCGAGAACGGTGGAGTCGATGACCTGGGCGGTCGTGAGTGGCTGGCGGTGACGCAGCATCGCCGCCCACACCACGACCACGCTGCCCGGCACCACGCGCGGTGTCTGTTGGAGGGCTTCGTACACCGCTGCGGGCACCGGCGGGGTGTTCGCGGAGGACGCCGGTAGGGGTTGGCGCTCGAGCCAGTCGGTGGCCGCCTGCCGCTCGGATGAGGACCACCCCTGGGGCACCACCGCCTCGTATCGCACGGCATTGCCGTCGTTGCCCCGCTCGACGAGCAGGCCCAGCCTCCGCAACGCCTTCACGTACAGCCCGGCGGTGCTCATGCCGGTGACCGCGGACTGGTCGAGAACGGTGGAGTCGATGATCTGGGCGGTCGTGAGTGGCTGGCGGTGACGCAGCATCGCCGCCCACACCACGACCGCGCTGCCCGGCACCACGCCCAGTGTCTGTTGGAGGGCTTCGTACACCGCTGCGGGCACCGGCGGGGTGTTCGCGGAGGGCGCCGGTGGGGGTTGGCGGTCGAGCCAGTCGGTGGCCGCCTGCCGCTCGGATGGGGACCACCCCTGGGGAACCACCGCCTCGTATCGCACGGCCTTGCCGTCCTTGCCCCGCTCGACGAGCAGGCCCTGCCCCCGCAACGCCTTCACGTACCGTTCGGCGGCGCGCGTGCCGGTGACCGCGGACTGGTCGAGGACGGTGGAGTCGGTGATCTGGGTGGTTGTGAGTGGCTGGCGGTGACGCAGCATCGCCGCCCACACCACGACCGCGCTGCCCGGCACCACGCGCGGTGTCTGTTGGAGGGCTTCGTACACCGCTGCGGGCACCGGCGGGGTGTTCGCGGAGGGCGCCGGTGGGGGTTGGCGGTCGAGCCAGTCGGTGGCCGCCTGCCGCTCGGATGAGGACCACCCCGCGGGCACCACCGCCTCGTATCGCACGGCCTTGCCGTCCTTGCCCCGCTC
>NZ_JBFAAF010000206.1:0-2150 GCF_040639595.1 Micromonospora sp. NPDC023814 | reverse complement strand
CCACGATCGACGGCGTTCCGCACACCCAACCATGATCCAACCCGAACGCCCCAGGTCAAGCCGACCCGCCGACGAGCACCTGACCAGTCACGCGAAGCAGGCCATCGATGACGACGGCGCACAGAGCCGTCTCGGCGTGATGCGCCCGCCGGTAGAAGATCTCACCCGGCTCCAGCGCGACCTCAACGGCGCGTTCCAGCAGGCTCGCAGTCACCTGCGGAGGCATGGCTGCGAACAGCGTGGATCCCCAAGCGCCCTGCGCGTCAGGCGAAAGGCGGTGAATCGGGTGAACCGCGCCAAGAACCCGGGCAGGCCGCCGAAGACCCGTTGCGGCAGGTGCCACCGGCAACGGAGAAGCGGCGAGAACTTGTGACATGTAGCCTCCACCACGCCGGTGAGTGTGACGGTGGAATAGGCCGCCAGTGAGGCAAAGCCGCGTCGTTGACCTCCAAGCCACCGTAGTTGCTGATCCTTGCGCCAGTTGCGTGAGATCCTCATCATCCAGTCGCCTGGCTATTGATCGCCCGAACGGACACCGTCCCACCGGTACAAGATCCATGCCTGACGGATGAGGCTACGGATGGTGATGATGGCGTCGGCGAGGTCGAAGTTGACCACGTCTTCTTTGCGTTCGTAGCAGCGTTGCAGCCGGTTGAAGGCGTTGTGCCAGGCGTTCGTGCGCTCGACGTGCCGCCGCAGGGTGGCCTGGACCGGGGCTTTGACGCCCTTGCAGGCGATCTCGCCGGTCAGCCTGCGGGCGGTGAGCAGGTCGCGGGTTTTCTGGGAGTCGTGCCCGGCATCCAGGTGCACGGTGATGGTGCCGGGCAGCGGGCCGAGGTCGTCGAGCCGGTCCAGGGTGGATTCCAGCAGCGGGGAGTCGTGGCGGTTGGCGCCGGCCAGGACGCGTCCCAGTGGGATGCCGCGGGCCTCGACCATGACCGAACGTCTCATGCCTTGCTTGCCGCGGTCGACCGGTGAACGGCCAGCGACCTCGCCACCGCCGGGCGCCTTGGTGATGCACCCATCGACGGCGAGGTCGTCCAGCAGGAGCCCGACGAGACGGTCGTAGGCGTTCAGCGCGATCGTCTTGAGCTGGGCGAACACGCCCAACTGGATCCACTCGTCGCGGCGGTTGCGGATCGTGGTGGCCGAGCAGGTCGAGTCGGCGATGCCCTGGTAGGAGCGGCCGAACCGCAGCACCTGCAGCAACTTGTCGAACACGATCCGGTCGGCGATACGCCGGCGGTGACAGCCCAGCGGATGGGTGGGATCGGTAGCGGGGCGGGGTGGCAGCAGCGCGGCGAACTGGTCCCACAAGGGGCCGCTCAGCCAAGATGGGACAGCGGGCACAGGCGTTCCAGTGATCACTAGGCGTAGAGACCTTCATGATCACTGATGCCTGTGCCCGTCTCCTACCCGGCTCATCCCCGCTGACCTATTTGCGCGGCCTATTATTACCCATCTCGGCGCACGAAGACTTCGTTGAGGTCGCCGTAGAGGCGCTGCTCGGTGAACCTGCCATCCGCGTTGACGATCGCCACCACTGCCCCGGGGATGTCGACTACCCTGCCGTCCTTCAAGTCGTACTTGATCCGGATCTCGAAGAAGGCGGTGTGTGTGCCGTCCCCATTGTCTGCCTCGAAGAAGCTCACGACGTCGTGCTCGATCTTTGAGCAGAAGTCGAGGACGTACTGGATGGACGACTCGGCAGCGGCTCTGCCGTAGACGGGCGCGGCGTTGGCGAACGTGAGCTTGATGTCCTCAGTCATCAGGTCGCACGCTTCGGACAGGTTGTTCCCGTCGATGAGCGCGTAGTACTGCTCGACAAGGCGTTGGGTGGATGGCGTGGCGGTCATCGTCGCTCCTAAGGCGATGGTCATGAGGGGACGGAGTGAGTATCGCGAGAGGGGCGACCATTGACAGTGATTTCAGTCACCGGAGCGGTCACGACGGCCTCGCTCATCACACCGACCCGCCGTACGAGTTCTCGGCCAGCATCGGATCGGCTGGTGACGGCGGATGATCAAATCGATCCCGAACAGCCCCTGCATACGCGCCCTAGTGTCCTGAGTCGTTGATTCGTTTGCAGTATGCGGCGACCGTTTCGAGGATGTCGTCAGCCGTCTTGGTCCACACGAACGGTTTGGGGT
>NZ_JBFAAF010000205.1:0-2189 GCF_040639595.1 Micromonospora sp. NPDC023814 | reverse complement strand
ACGCGCCAACGTCGGCCTTGCTCGAGACCTACACGAATCGATCACCGGGAAGGTACGCCCCTTCCCGGCCGATCCACAGGTCTTGAGCATTCCTCCTCTCGCTCAGTCAGCGCCATCTTGTGGCAGAGCTTCAGCTCAAGGTGTCGGCCGCCTTGGTGCAGTAGAGCGGTTCCTCTATCCGCGCTTTGATCTCCGGGCTTCGGGTTGGTGCCGGCGGGCCGGAAGCGGAAGCCCTCCTACCAGGGTCGCGGTCCCGTGCGAAGGCAGCCTGCGAGTCGTGGGGGAGGCGACCAACCTGGTGCGACCACCGGCGCCTGCGCTGGCGCCGTTCGTGGCCGTGATCGGCTACCACCGGGGCGGATTCGGGCACGCTCGGGAGCGGGCGCTGGCCACCGGCGGGACGCAGCTCTTGGTGAACCTTGCCGCCGACGAGACGTGGTGGCACCCGGTTGGCGAGCCGGCGCCACTGACGACGCGTGGCGCGGCGTGGCAGGGGCCGGGCACTGGCCCGGCGCTCATCGACCCAGCCGACCAGCGGGAGATCGCCCGAGTCAGATTCCGTCCCGGCGGCGCGTACCCGTTTCTGCCGGCACCTCCCTCCGCGGTGCGGGACCAGTTGGTTTCGCTCGACGAGCTCTGGGGGCGCGATGGCGGCACCCTGCGGGACCGGCTGCTTGGTGCGGTCACCGGGTGCGGCCGGGTGCCGGACCGGGCCCGGCTCGCGGTGGAGCACGGTTACCACGACCAGCCCCACATGATCCATGACTTCCAGGCGTTCGGCGGGCTCAGCCCGACCTCGTACCAGCCTCGCTCGACCGACGCCCAGAACCACGTTCCCGGCATGACCCATTTCTACAATCCACCGGCTCCCCGGCGGGTCATGATGGCCCTATGATCGAAATCCAGAACGTCTACCCAAAACTGGTCGTCGCTGACGCCGCGGCCGCGATCGACTTTTACCGGAGTGCGTTCGGCGCGCGTGAGACCGCCCGGTACACCGACTCCGCCGGCAAGATCGTCCATGCGGAGGTCACGATCGGGAGCTTCACCGTCGGGGTCAAGGACGAGGGGTACGGAGACGTGGCGCCGACCTCACTCGGTGGGACGCCGGTGATGATGGCGCTCGACGTCTCTGACGCCGATGCGACGGCGGAGGCGGCGGTCAACTCCGGCGCCAGGGTTATCTACCCGGTGAGCGACCAGCCTCACGGAGGCCGGGCGGGCAGGGTCGCCGACCCGTTCGGGCACCAATGGATAGTTTCCAAGCGGAACCAGGACCTCGCGTCGGCGGAGGTCCAGGAGCGCGTCGCCGCCATGTAGCGTCGCCTACTGCACAACCCGGTGGCCGGTCGACTCGAAGGTCGCCGGACCGCAGCACTTCGAGTTCACGGCTTATCGGAGTCAAGCGGATCGAGGCCTCCGCGGGGCCGGCGAGTCGTGGTGCAGCGGGCCGTAGGCGCTGGCTTTCGGCTTGCGGCAGCCGTACGCGTCGCGGGCAAGGTCGTGATCACGCGGTTGGTACCTTCGCAGGTCGACGGCGGCGCGCGGGTCGCGGCATGGGCGGATGTTCGATCGCCGCTAGATTCGTGCTCGTGGACACCGAGAGGTGGTTCTGGATCAGGACCGTTGGCGCGCCGCGGGGCGGCGACCCTCGTGCTGGCGAACTTCACCAGTCGACTCGCGAAGGTGCCACGTTCGCGGCCACTCAGTCGAGACAGAACTCGTTGCCCTCGATGTCCTGCATCACGAGGCACGACTCGTTGCCGCCATCGGCCAGCAGTAGTCGCACGCGTACCGCGCCGAGCGCGACCAGTCGTGCGCATTCGGCCTCAAGTGCGGCCAGGCGCTCTTCACCCACGAGCCCGGTGCCGACCCGCACGTCAAGATGCAGCCGATTCTTGACGACCTTGCCTTCGGGAACGCGCTGAAAGTACAGTCGCGGGCCCACACCTGAGGGATCAACGCATGCGAACGCTGAGCCCTGATGCTCAGGCGGCAGCGTGCGATCGAAGTCATCCCAAGTAGCAAACCCCTCCGGTGGCGGCGGTACGACATACCCCAACACCTCGCACCAGAAACGAGCGACGCGCTCGGGGAGCAATGCTCGAAACCTGTGGATGAGCGTCGGGAGGCGTACCCTCCCGGCGACGCTCCATGTCCAAGGAATCGAGTAGAGCCCGCGCGCCAAC
>NZ_JBFAAF010000204.1:0-2228 GCF_040639595.1 Micromonospora sp. NPDC023814 | reverse complement strand
TGCTGAAAATCGTCATCGAAGATGAGTCCATCCTCGCCCTGGGAGGGCTACTTGCTCTGAACCGCTGGTCTCACCCAACCCTGACACCCAGGGCTCGGCCATGCCTATACAGGCGTTTCCCGCCCGTAGCCAACCGATTCAGGCGTCACGAACGGTGCTCAGGGTGTTACGCGGAAAGGCTCACTGGCTGCCACTCCCGCCCACCGTTTTTGAACTCGCCAACCAGTTCCTTCTTCTTCACATCCACGCTGATCACCGGTGCCCTCGTGGTCCTTGACCTGCTCGTTGAGATAGCGGAACTGGGCGTCCCGGTCCGGATGCTGCTTGCCCTCAATCGTCTTGGCGTTGGCCTGCAGGCTGAAGCCCTCCGCGCGCAGCACGGCGGCCACCGTGTCGGCGCAGATCTGCCAGCCCTGCCCGGTCAGCTCGTCGGCGAGCTTGCGGGTCGACTTGGTCGTCCAGCGCAGCGGCGACATCGGGTCACCCCGCATGTCCGGCTCGACCAACGCCAGCAACGCGAGCCGCAACCCCGGATCAAGATCGACCAGCCGTTTCCGGCCCCCGCCCGCCCGACGGGTCCTACCCAACGGCTCCTCGCCCGAGTCGAGATCGGACACTCCCCGTGACACCGTACGCTCCGCGACCCCGGCGGCCCTGGCCACCAGCTTGATCCCGCGATGGCCCAGGATCTGGGCCTTGGCTCCCATCAGCAGACGACGCTGCCGCTCATCCAGATGCGGAAACAACACCCGGAACTTCGCAGCCAGCATCCCCTCGGTCTCCGCCACTACGCCCATACCACATCAAACAGCGCCCACGCGGGAAATCGCTACTTATTTCTCTGCACGTCCTAACCCTGACGATCCTCGGGCTATTCGGGCTGGCGCTTCACGGCGGCGCCCATGGCGGCGCGCAGCGACCGGAGTGCGTGGTAGGTGCGCGACTTTACCGTCCCCTCCGGAATGCCGAGTACCGCGGCCGCCTCGGCGACCGGCCGGTCGCGATAGTAGATTTCGATGATCACGTCTCGGTGCTCTGGGGTCAGTCTAGCCATCGCCTGCTTGATGGTCTGAACGGCGAGCATCCGTTCGATGGCGTCATCGCCGGATGGTAGGACCGTCATATCCACCAGCCCGACTTCCTCCGGCCGGGCCTGCTTGGCCCGACCGGCGTCGATAGCCACCCGTCGGGCGACGGTGAGCAGCCAGGGTCGGAGTGTTGCGATATCCTGGTTCAACACCTCGATCTTGCGCCAGGCCCGCATCATCGTTTCCTGCAGCAGGTCCTCGGCCGCTCGACGCTCGCCAAAGGTGAGCCGCAGGAGGAACGAATAGACCGGCTTGGCGTGGGCGTCATACAGGGCTTGCATCCGCTCCTCGGCGGTTAGGTCCCCGACCTCGACGGATCCAGTCACAAGCGCCATGGCTGTTCTCCTCGATACCTGGTTCTCTCAAGGCAAGGTTCGTTCGTCGGGCACCAAGAGACATCGGGCAGCTCACGGATGTTTGGGGATGTGCGCGTACCGCGGGTTGCTAGTCATCGAGCCAGCCGCGTCGACCGGCCGCGGACACCAGCCGCTGACGAGCGGCGACGATCTGGGCCGCCGTCACGTCCGGGCAGGAGCGGATGATGGCGTCGGTGATCTCGTTGGCGTACTGCGTCGCCGAGATCACCTCGAGCAGGTCCCCGTCGTTGTCCGTCTCCGGCCTCTTCTCAGCGATCGGTGCAGCGGGACCTTCCGACGCCCGCGGGGCGAGAACTGTGACAGCGTGCGCCCGATAGCCGCGTTGGCCTTTGACAACCTCAAACTGCACCCGCGTGCCTGCCGGGATCGCGTCCCGGTCCGGCCCGAGCTGCTGCGCATGCAGGAAGATATCCTCTCCGCCGTCGTCAGGGGCGATGAAACCGAACCCGCGATCCGCATTGAACCGAATAATTCGTCCTGTTCGCATCGACCTGCCTGCCGCAAACCATCGCCGCCCACACTGCAGCCTCGCCTGAAAGACGAGCGCAAGCCGGCGACCGTTCAAGCCTCCGATGGTCTATCCGCCACGCCGACGATGAATGGGGATCGCTGCGCGGGACGTTATGACCAACGAAACGCCCCGACGGCGGGCCCGCGGGGGGCCGGAGCAGGGTCATTGCGTTCTCGGGTTGCTGCTGGTCACGGCGGTGATGAGGTCGTGGGGGCGGCGGTTGGCGCGTCGGGTGGCGCGGGCAATGTTGGT
>NZ_JBFAAF010000203.1:0-2267 GCF_040639595.1 Micromonospora sp. NPDC023814 | reverse complement strand
AGGCGATCTCACCCGCCCCAACCACCTCCACAGAGGCCGATCACCTTACATAACCCCAGCTCAAGCGACTATCCACCAAACACGCAATGGCCCTGCCCGCGTTCGTGGCACACCTTTTCCCACGACATCCAGGGCCGCCCGGATCTTGGCCAGTTGGGTGCGCAGCCGCTCGTTCTCCGCCCGCAGCCGCTCGGCTTCCCGATCGGCGCCGCTACGCGCCGGCTTACGCGGCTTGTCGCTCACCCCTGCCAAAGCACCAGCGTCACGGGCCCGGTGCCACTCGACGATGCGCGAGGAATACAAGCCCTCCCGGCGCAGCAACGCACCCTTGGCGCCCGGCTCCGTCGCCGCGTCGTACTCGGCGACCATCGCCAGCTTGTACTCGGCAGTAAACGTGCGGCGCTTCGGCTGGTTCGACCTCGAGCCCATCGACCCATCATCGGTCACGTCGACCCCGAGGTCAGCAACTGTCATCGTCAACGTAGATCTTCCTGCATCTCGCCCTACTCAGATCACGGAGTAGATCAGGTGTCTCACGTCAGCCTGACAGAGGGCACCGAAGGCCCTTCCCTATGTCACGCAGCCACGCCGACGCCGTCGCGGTTGTCGATCTGCACCGACCCCGCAGGCCTCCCGGAACCCTTATCTACCAGGCTCTTACAGTCCCCAACAACGGGCGAGTGTGTTGAGTAGTGCGGTGAGGGCGTGGGCCTGTTGGGGGTGGATTGGCCGTAGGGGCATGATCGCGGAGATCCATTCGTAGGCTGTTTTGGGGTCGCGGTTGGGTATGCCGTCGGGGTAACGGTGTGGTGCGGGGGTGTTGGAGAGGGCGTGGGCGAGGAGGGCGGCCACGATGGCGTCGGCTTCGTCTTGGTTGATCAGGTGGTGCTTGCGTATCAGGTCGGCCGGGCCGGTGAATAGGACGGGATCGGAGGCGATGGCGGCGACCAGGGCGGCGCGGCGACCGGGGTTGTCGGCTTGGTCCTGGGTTACCGGAGTGGTGTGCATGCTCCGGTTCGGGCCCGGTGTGGGCGTGGTGGTGGCGGGTTTGAGGTCGGTCGTGAATATCTTCGGGGCGGGCGGGAGCACGCCCGACCGGGACAGGTGGGGGGCTTGAGCGCGTAGTTGCTCGTAGGTTTGCCACAGGTCTACCAGGGCTGTTGGGTCCACGATCGTGTGCGGGTCCCGCTGGTCCACGGCGTTGGCGAGCTGGTTTGCCCGGGTGAGGAGATGGTTCCACAGCTTCAGGGTGTCGTGGATGTCGTCTGTGGCCACAGCGCTGGGGGCGGTCGGATGGCCGGTGCGTGGTGGGGTGGACAGTGCTGCCCGCACGAGGTTGTCGTGTTCGTGGAGCCGGGTTCGGGCGGCTGTGATGGCCGTTTCTGCGTGGTGGTTCGTCAGGGCAGCGGGTGGCGCGAGGTCGTGGGTGGTCGGGGGGTCGGGTAGCAAAATATGCATGATCATGGGGTCGTCGACGGCGAGACTCTGCGCTCCGTCGTCCATCGACGTGTCCTCGTCGTCCATCCCCGCTGCGTGGACGATGCTGGTGATGTCCCACACCCGGGCCGTCCGGTCGGTGCCGGCGGTGGCGAGCAGGTCGAGGTCACCGACCCGCCCGAACACCACCGCCCACACCGTGTCGGTGTGGCCGCGCAGGGGTTCCCCGAGCGGGGTGATGGCGCGCGGGTCGCTGGCATCCCACACCCGGACCGTCTCGTCGTCGCTGGCGGTGGCCAGCAGGGCGATGTCACCGACCCGCCCGAACGCCACCGCCGTCACCGTGCCGGTGTGGCCGCGCAGGGGTTCCCCGACCAGGGTGATGGCGCGCGGGTCGCTGACATCCCACACCCGGACCGTCCCATCGAAGCTGGCGGTGGCCAGCAGGTCGAGGCCACCGACCCGCCCGAACACCACCGCCATCACCGTGCCGGTGTGGCCGCGCAGGGGTTCCCCGACCAGGGTGATGGCGCGCGGGTCGCTGACATCCCACACCCGGACCGTCCCATCGAAGCTGGCGGTGGCCAGCAGGTCGATGTCACCGACCCGCCCGAACGCCACCGCCGTCACCGTGCCGGTGTGGCCGTGCAGGGGTTGCCCGACCGGGGCGATGGCGCGCGGGTCGCTGGCATCCCACACCCGGACCGTCCCGTCGCTGCCGGCGGTGGCCAGCAGGTCGAGGCCACCGACCCGCCCGAACACCACCGCCCTCACCCAGTCGTCGTGGCCGCGCAGGGGTTCCCCGACCGGGGCGATGGCGCGCGGGTCGC
>NZ_JBFAAF010000202.1:0-2267 GCF_040639595.1 Micromonospora sp. NPDC023814 | reverse complement strand
CAAACTCGTCGAACGACCCACCGCCGAACTCGACACGACCGACGCCGCAGCCGCCTGATCAAGATTTCTCATCCACAAGTCTTGACTATTGCTCCTGTTCGTCGCCAGATCGACCAGCAGTGCAGGGTGTGCGCTGGTGGTAGTGGCTGGGCACGTTATCGGGGAACTCACCGGGCTCAAATCTCTCAGGGCGGGGATGAACCACCTCAGCCGGAGCCCGTTAGTAACAACTGTGCGCGCGAGAACGAGGCACAGCCCGGCCTCCGTCTGGTCCCGGCAACCCCGACGCGATCCGAACCGAGGGTCGCCGCCAGCCCCTTCCCGCCGCCGTGCCGGCCGCCGCCCCCACCAGCACCTCTGCGGATTCGGCTCGCCTGTCACGTCGACAGCAAGGACACCCTCGCCGTCCACACCACCGCCGAAGACCTGAGCGCCGTCCACCTTCGGGGTATCTCATGACCGGCCAGCGCGCCGCCCGCAGCAGACGCCGACGAGAAGCAGGGCCGCCATCACCCCAACCCGCACCCGACAAATCAGCCACGAGGTCGAGGAGAGCCACCGTGCCACGTCCCGATGACCGCGCCACCGCAGACGAGCACATTGGCAATCCCACCGCCGAACTCAGCCGCCACGTCGGCACCCATCAATACACCACCCGCCGTGCCGACGGCCTCGACGCAGACCTTCGCAGCGAAACCCGTGCCGTCCGCGACCAGGCCGCCGAACGCGCCCAGGCCCGAGACGAGCGATCCACCCTCACCGAAGTTGGCCGCCTCGCCCAGCGCTACGACCAAGCCGCCGCCCAACGAGACAAGCTCGTCAACGTCATCGGCCGCCTCATCAGTCTCCCGCCCGAAGCCGTCGCAGACGCCTACGAAGTCGACTACGGCGCCTCGCCAGCGCGCCTCGACTCCTCGCGCCGGACACAAGAGGATGAGCGGGCCGATGGGCGACGCGCCGTCGAGCTGGCCGTGACATCCGCCTTCCCGGCCACCGACCCGGGTAGGGTGGCACACCGCCGTCACGCCCCGGCCTCTAACGCCAGAACCTGGATCACCTCGGAGCGGCGAGCGTTCGTGCGGCTGTCTACGCGGAAGCGGTGCGCTGAGGCGGTGCTGGCGGCCCTCGATTGCGGACCGCCGCCCGCGCCAGACGCCGCCGAGGAGCTGAGCCGCAGCCTGACGACGTACGAGGACGAGCACCCGACGCTGTACCGCCAGACCATTCCCGACGAGTACGAGCCGTCGGCCAGTCCCAATCCGCTGCTGGATTTGGTGTCCGCCGAGTTGCGTGCCCAGGTCGGGCACGGTTCCCAGTGCGGGGCCTGCTGGCCCGCCGACGGCTGCGGGGCCTGCTGGGTGTGCCGAGCGGCCGATCCGGACGACTACCTTGCCCGTGTGGTCCGCGCCGCCCTCGCCTGGCGGGCCGCCGCGCCTGGCGTGCAACTCGCCGACGCGGTCGACGTGCTCGGCGAGGCCGTTGAGGCGCTTCTCGCCAAGTCAGCCTGCACCGACCCGACGAGGCTGGAGGCGTCGTGATCCGCGCCGTCCTGGCCGCTGTCGCCCTCGGCACCCTCGTCGCCCTCGTCGCCCTCGTCGCTGCCATCATCGGCCTCTCCGCCGCCCTCGACATCCGCTGGGCCCCAGAGATGGCCGTCGCCCAGGCCCTCGTCGCGGTTTTCCTCGGCCAGTACCTGCTCCTCGCGTACGTGCTCAGCCGAAAGGGCCGTCCGTGACTCTCCGCACCACCTACATGCCACCGCCGCCGCCTGGTCGCTCCTAGCGGTGCGCGCTCACTCGCCAGCTCGCCGACGAGGAAGCCGTCCTGATCACCGCCGAGCAGTTCGAAGCCCCCGCCCTGCTGCCCCCGCACGCGGGCCGCCACGCCCCTCGGCGGCTACGGCGACTCCACCCCCATGGGCGCCACCGCCGACCAGCCACCCCGGGTCAACCGGTGGCAGCGCCTCCTCGACCACGCCGACCGCCGCATTACCGACATCGCCGGCATGCTGCACGTCGACGGATCCAATCCGCTCGATCAGATCCTGCACGCGGTCCCGCGTACTGTGCCCGGGGCGGCCCTCCGGGTCACCGGACCGGGCGCCTGCTGCGGCAGCCCCGCCCAGGCTATTCGTAAAGTCCCGCTCGAAGCCCGGTCCACCGATCGAGGCTAAGTGCTTCAGTTCGCAAGTCCTTCGGGGGTTGACGGTTCGGTGCTTGGATGCGGCCAGTCGGTGATCGGGCTGATGAGGACGTCGCAGACGAAGT
>NZ_JBFAAF010000201.1:0-2325 GCF_040639595.1 Micromonospora sp. NPDC023814 | reverse complement strand
AGGTTCGGCACCTGCAAATCGAACGCCACCGACGAGAACACCGACGACCCACCACCGCCACGACCCGCCAACACCGACGCCGCCCACCGCACATGGTTCGCCAACCCCCGATGCGTGACCTGCACACCCTTCGGCCGACCCGTCGACCCCGACGTGAAGATCACATACGCCAGATCGTCCAGGTCCGGCACGCCCGCAGTGGCGGCCGTGGGCTGCTGCGCCGGGGCCTGCTCGGCCACCAGCACCTCGACCCCGGCGGGGAACCGGTCGGCGTACCGGGCCGACGTGACGGCCCGGGTCGCGCCGGCGTCGGCGAGCATGGCCTCGATCCGGCCGGCCGGGTAGGAAGGGTCGACCGGCACGTACGCCGCGCCCGCCTTCCACACCGCCAGCATCGCCGCGACCAGATCCGGCCCCCGATCCAGCAACACCCCCACCACCGCACCGCGACCGACACCCGACGACCCCAACCACGCCGCCAACCCCGCGGCCCGCGCATCCAACTCCGCGAACCCCACACCGTTGACCGCCTCGGCCGACGGCACCCGAACCACCTGCTCCTCGAACCACCCCAACACCGAACCCGACACCGGCTCCACCGAGTCCACGTCGTCGGCCAGCACCACCGGCACCTCGTCCGCCGACAGACACACCACCCGCGCGTCCCCGTCGGGATCCGCGACCATCGCCTCCAACACCGCCCGGTACATGGCGCCGAGGCGTAGCACGTTGGGGTAGCTGACGACGTGCGGGCGGCTGAGGATGCTCAGCGTCCCGGCGAGGGTGGAGACGTGCAGGTCGAACTCGCTGGACGCCTCGTAGATGGCGTCGTCGAAGCCGACGCGGTCGGTGTCGACCTGCTCGAAGTCCAGGTAGTTGAAGAGGATCTCGATGGGCCGCTCGCCCCCGGTGAACCGTTGCACGGACGGCAGCGGGTAGTGCCGGTGCGGCCACAGCTCCAGCTCGGCCTCGAAGGTCTGCCGGACCAGGTCCGCCCAGGTCGCGGCCGGTCCCCGGTGGACGAACGGCAGCGTGTTCAGGTGCATGCCGTACACCCGGTCCGCGCCGGCCACCTCGGGCCGGCCGTGGCAGACGAGACCGCTGGTGAAGGCGGGTTCGCCGGTGAGCTGGCTCATCACCTTCAGGTGCGCGCCCAGCAGCACGCTCTTCAGCGACGTGCCGGTGCGGCTGGCCAGGCCCTTGAGCCCGTCGAGCAGGTCGTGCAGCGGCACCCGGGTGCCGCACTGGAACTCGGGGTCGGATTCGGGCGCACCCCAGCCGGACGGCAGCGCGAAGCGCGGATGCTCGACCACGCCCTGCCAGTACGCCTCGTCCTCGGCGGACGTCAGGGAGGCCAGTTCGGCGGCGACGAAGTCGGCGTAGCGGACCGGCAGCGCCTCGAAGGGCACCGGGACGCCGGTGTCCCGCAGCCGCCGGTAGTTGTCCAGGATCTCCATCAGCAGGGAGTGGTGGCTCCAGCCTTCGAGGATGCCGTGCGACATCGTCAGTACGAACCACCAGGCGTTGCCGTCGCCGATCGCGCCGGCGACGCGCATCTGGGGAGCCTGGCCCGGCGGGAACGGGGTGGCCCGTTCGGCGGCCATGAAGGCGCGCAGCCGGTCCTCGGCGTCCGTCCCGCGCAGGTCGAGCGCGGTCACCTCGACGGGCACCTCGGCGTGCACGAGTTGCAGCGGCACCGAGTAGCCGTTCAGGTCGAACGAGGTGCGCAGGATCTCGTGCCGGTCGACGACAGCCTGCACCGCGCGGCGTAGCGCGTCGGGGGCCAGGGGCTGGTCGTCGTGGATCGGGAAGGCCGACACGTTGTGGTACGTGTGCCGGTCGGTGTCGGTCAGCGTCTTCACCAGCATGCCGAGCTGCACCTGGGCGATCGGGTACGCGTCGGCGAGGCCGGCGGGCAGGGCGGCGCGGTCGGCGTCGTCGAGCAGCGCGAACGGGGCGACCGCCTGGAACTCCGGTTCGGCGACGGTCTGCTCCACCTGGATGTGCGCGGCGAGCGCGGCGACGGTGCGGTGCACGAAGACGTCCCGCACCGAGGCCGGGAATCCGGCCGCGCGCAGGGCACCGACCAGGGCGATGGCGCTGATCGAGTGACCGCCGAGGTCGAAGAAGCTGTCGACGACGCTGACGGTGTCCAGGCCCAACACCCGCACCCAGATCTCCGCGAGCCGCTCCTCCAGATCAGTACGCGGCGCCACGTGCGCCCGCTCGACCACCGTCACCGACGCGGCCAGAGCCGCCCGATCGACCTTGCCGTTGGCATTGAGCGGGATCGCCTCGACCGCGGTCAGATCCGACGGAATCATG
>NZ_JBFAAF010000200.1:0-2390 GCF_040639595.1 Micromonospora sp. NPDC023814 | reverse complement strand
GCTCCACGATCGACGGCGTTCCGCACACCCAACCATGATCCAACCCGAACGCCCCAGGTCAAGCCGACCCGCCGACGAGCACCTGACCAGTCACATCTACTGTAGACTTGAGGAAGTGGCGTTGGGGTCAAGGCCCCCTTCCGCGCCTCGGCCTCCTGTCAACCCCGCTCGCCTTCCGGCTACACCCGGCGGATGTCTACATGGTCAGCATTTGGCCAAGTGAATTGTGATAACGGCGGTTTCCCGGGGGAGAGTCGGGACCGATTGGAGGATCGTAATCCATTCGTAGCGTGCGATCACGTCGCGGTGTTTATCGAGCTGGGTTCGTATCGTTGCGATGTCCGCCATCGCATGCGTTAGCGCCCTGCCGCCTGAGGGAGCCGCGGTGATGGCCCGCAGGGCCGCCGCGTCGAAGGTCATCTCTACGGCGTGTGGATCGGATCGTCCGGCTGCCCGGGTTTCCAGCAATCTGGCGATTGCCGTCAGATCGCTCGGGCTCACGTCCCTGGCCAGGGTATCGCGCAGGTTGCCGCGGCGGACGCTCGTGTCGTCGTTGGCGAGGTGCTGAGCCGCGGTGGCCCGGGCTGTGATCGCGTCATCCACCAGCTGTCCGAATCTGGCGGCGATGTCCCGGGCGTCAGCCTCGTGCGGGACGTCTGTCCAGATTTGCTGGAATGCCATTAGCTGGTCGATGTCGGTTCCGGCTGCGGTCGCGGCCCGGTACTGGTCGCGTAGTCGCGTCGCTTCTCGCGCGCGATCCCCGGTCATCGATCCCCGCCACCGGTCGACCGCGGCCGTCCCCCACAATGCTGCCGCAGGGCCGTCCGGGTTGCGTATCGCGGCACGTTGGGCGGCGTGAACGTTCTCGTGGACCAGGGTTTCGTTGAGCCGCTTGAGGTTGGTTTCTTCGCCGGGGCGGATCAGAATCGTCTTGGAAGCCGTCCGGAATCGTGCTCGCCGTCCGGGTATCGGTTCCTCGTCCCAGGCGATGCCCGCCACATTCGCTCCGAACCCACGGGCCAGTTCCCGCACCAGGGGCTGGTGCGCTTCCATGATCTCGTCCGGGTCCGATACGCCGGTCAGCCGGTCGATCGTCTCCGCGACCCGGCGCGCGTGCTCGGACAGCAGTGATTCTAGTCGATCTTTGGCTTCCGGTCCGACGACTGATGACAGGTCCGGGTCCAGACGTGACAGGGCGAGGCCGTCGACGGGTTCTCCGTCATGCGGGGTCAACAGCGGGGTTGCCGCCTCGTCCATCTCCGACATGGCAACGTCCGAGTCGTCATCCACATCTTCCATAGAGATGTCCGGGTCCGGGTCATCCCGGGCCGATGCCGCCGCTTCGGGGTCGTTCCGTGCGCCAACCCGCCCGTCTATCGCGGCGGATTGCCCGGTCGGGCCGGTAGCACCGGCGCTGGGCAGGCGCCACAACCGCACCGTCCGGTCGTCGCTGGCGGAGACCACCACCTGCCGGTCCTGCTCCTGCCACGACGTCACCGCACCCACCCCGCCGGTGTGGCCGGTCAGGGCCCGGATCAGGGCGCCGCTGCCCGCGTCCCAGATCCGCACCGTCCGGTCGGCGCTGGCGGAGGCCACCACCGTCCGGTCCTGCTCCTGCCACGACGTCACCGCCAGCACCGTGCCGGTGTGGCCGGTCAGGGTCTGGACCAGGGTGCCGCTGCCCGCGTCCCAGATCCGCACCGTCCGGTCGGCGCTGGCGGAGGCCACCACCGTCCGGTCCTGCTCCTGCCACGACGTCACCGCCAACACCGTGCCGGTGTGGCCGGTCAGGGTCTGGATCAGGGTGCCGCTGCCCGCATCCCAGATCCGCACCGTCCGGTCGTCGCTGGCGGAGGCCACCACCGTCCGGTCCTGCTCCTGCCACGACGTCACCGCCAGCACCCCGCTGGTGTGGCCGGTCAGGGTCCGGATCAGGGTGCCGCTGCCCGCGTCCCAGATCCGAACCGTCCGGTCGAAGCTGGCGGAGGCCACCACCTGCCGGTCCTGCTCCTGCCACGACGTCACCGCCCGCACCGGGCCGGTGTGGCCGCGCAGGGTCTGGATCAGGGTGCCGCTGCCCGCGTCCCAGATCCGCACCGTCCGGTCGTCGCTGGCGGAGACCACCACCCGCCGGTCCCGCTCCTGCCACGACGTCACCGCCAACACCCAGCCGGTGTGGCCGGTCAGGGCCCGGATCAGGGCGCCGCTGCCCGCGTCCCAGATCCGCACCGTCCGGTCGTAGCTGGCGGAGGCCACCACCTGCCGGTCCTGCTCCTGCCACGACGTCACCGCCCGCACGATGCCGATGTGACCGCGCAGCGGATCCGGCCCGTCCGGTACGCCGGCCAGCAGTCGCGCAGGTTGCCCGCCAGAGCTGACCACGGGCGGCC
>NZ_JBFAAF010000199.1:0-2433 GCF_040639595.1 Micromonospora sp. NPDC023814 | reverse complement strand
GGCAGCGCGGTCGTGGTGTGGGCGGCGATGCTGCGTCACCGCCAGCCACTCACGACCACCCAGATCATCGACCCCACCGTTCTCGACCAGTCCGCAGTCACCGGCATGAGCGCCGCCGGGCTGTACGTGCGGGCGTTGCGGGGGTTGGGTCTGCTCGTCGAGCGGGGCAAGGACGGCAAGGCCGTGCGATACCAGGCGGTGGTTCCCCAGGGGTGGTCCCCACCCGAGCAGCAGGCGGCCACCGACTGGCTCGAGCGCCAACCCCTACCGGCGCCCTCCGTGAACACCCCGCCGGTGCCCGCAGCGGTGTACGACGCCCTCCAACAGACACCGGGCGTGGCGCCGGGCAGCGCGGTCGTGGTGTGGGCGGCGATGCTGCGTCACCGCCAGCCACTCACGACCGCCCAGATCATCGACTCCACCGTTCTCGACCAATCCGCAGTCACCGGCACGCGCGCCGCCGCGTTGTACGTGCAGGTGTTGCAGGGGTTGGGTCTGCTCGTCGAGCGGGGCAAAGACGGCCAGGCCGTGCGATACCAGGCGGTGGTGCCCGCGGGGTGGTCCTCATCCGAGCGGCAGGCGGCCACCGACTGGCTCGAGCGCCAACCCCTACCGGCGCCCTCCGTGAACACCCCGCCGGTGCCCGCAGCGGTGCACGACGCCCTCCAACAGACACCGCACGTGGCGCCGGGCAGCGCGGTCGTGGTGTGGGCGGCGATGCTGCGTCACGGCCAGCCACTCACGACCGCCCAGGTCATCGACTCCACCGTTCTCGACCAGTCCGCGATCACCAGCCCGAGCGCCGCCCGGCTGTACGCGCAGGTGTTGCGGGGGTTGGGTCTGCTTGTCGAGCGGGGCAAGGACGGCAAGGCCGTGCGATACCAGGCGGTGGTTCCCCAGGGGTGGTCCCCACCCGAGCGGCAGGCGGCCACCGACTGGCTCGAGCGCCAACCCCTACCGGCGCCCTCCGCGAACACCCCGCCGGTGCCCGCAGCGGTGTACGAAGCCCTCCAACAGACACCGCGCGTGGTGCCGGGCAGCGCGGTCGTGGTGTGGGCGGCGATGCTGCGTCACGGCCAGCCACTCACGACCGCCCAGATCATCGACTCCACCGTTCTCGACCAGTCCGCGGTCACCGGCATGAGCACCGCCGGGCTGTACGTGAAGGCGTTGCGGGGGCTGGGTCTGCTCGTCGAGCGGGGCAAGGACGGCCAGGCCGTGCGATACCAGGCGGTGGTGCCCGCGGGGTGGTCCTCATCCGAGCGGCAGGCGGCCACCGACTGGCTCGAGCGCCAACCCCCACCGGCGCCCTCCGCGAACACCCCGCCGGCGCCCTCCGCGAACACCCCGCCGGCGCCCTCCGTGAACACCCCGCCGGTGCCAGCAGCGGTGCACGACGCCCTCCAACAGACACCGGGCGTGGTGCCGGGCAGCGCGGTCGTGGTGTGGGCGGCGATGCTGCGTCACCGCCAGCCACTCACGACCACCCAGATCATCGACCCCACCGTTCTCGACCAGTCCGCGATCACCAGCCCGAGCGCCGCCAAGCTGTACGTGAAGGCGTTGCGGGGGCAGGGCCTGCTCGTCGAGCAGGGCAAAGACGGCAAGGCCGTGCGATACCAGGCGGTGGTTCCCCAGGGGTGGTCCCCACCCGAGCAGCAGGCGGCCACCGACTGGCTCGAGCGCCAACCCCCACCGGCGTCCTCCGCGAACACCCCGCCGGTGCCAGCAGCGGTGCACGACGCCCTCCAACAGGCAGACAGAGTGGTGCCGGGCAGCGCGCTCGTGGTGTGGGCGGCGATGCTGCGTCACCGCCAGCCACTCACGACCACCCAGATCCCCGACCCCACCGTCCTCGACCAATCCGCAGTCACCGGCCCGAGCGCCGCCGTGCGGTACGTGCAGGTGTTGCGGGGGTTGGGTCTGCTTGTCGAGCGGGGCAACGACGGCAGGGCCGTGCGATACGAGGCGGTGGTGCCCGCGGGGTGGTCCTCATCCGAGCGGCAGGCGGCCACCGGCTGGCTCGAGCGCCAACCCCCACCGGTGTCCTCCGTGAACACCCCGCCGGTGCCAGCAGCGGTGCACGAAGCCCTCCAACAGACACCGCGCGTGGTGCCGGGCAGCGCGGTCGTGTTGTGGGCGGCGATGCTGCGTCACCGCCAGCCACTCACGACCGCCCAGATCACCGACTCCACCGTTCTCGACCAGTCCGCGATCACCAGCCCGAGCACCGCCAAGCTGTACGTGCAGGTGTTGCGGGGGCAGGGTCTGCTCGTCGAGCGGGGCAAAGACGGCCAGGCCGTGCGATACGAGGCGGTGGTGCCCCAGGGGTGGTCTCCATCCGAGCGGCAGGCGGCCACCGACTGGCTCGACCGCCAACCCCCACCGGCTCCGACACCAGACAACCCGAGCTCCGACCTTACAATCGCGTGG
>NZ_JBFAAF010000198.1:0-2463 GCF_040639595.1 Micromonospora sp. NPDC023814 | reverse complement strand
AGCTTCTTCGGACCCTGCGGCCTGCGATCCCCACGGATCTCGAACACTGCAACCCCTGATCACGTCAGGCGTTGCAACGATCCCTAGAACCCGAGACGGCGGTGAGGGGGCCTTTCGCACGGCGGTAAGCGCCCACCCAGCGGATCTTCGGCATCCGTCAGGTCACATGTCGGAGAATTTCGTCGGGTAGGCTGTGCAGAGTTTTTGCGTACGTGGTTTGCTGTTCCACGCTGTTGAGAGATGGCGTGGGTTGAGAGAAGTCTCCTTCGATGGGGGCCGCCTCAGGCGCCGCTGCTCGAAAACGGCCAATCGGCCGCACGGCGTGCTCGGCCGCCAGTTTTAGAAGGAGATACACATGGCGCAGGGAACCGTGAAGTGGTTCAACGCTGACAAGGGCTTCGGCTTCATCACCGTCGACGGCGGGGGTGCTGACGTGTTCGTCCACTTCTCGGCCATCCAGACCAGCGGCTACCGCACGCTGGAGGAGAACCAGCGGGTGGAGTTCGAGATCGCCCAGGGTCAGAAGGGTCCGCAGGCCGAGCAGGTTCGCCCCATCTGAGCACCGCCGGTCGGCAGTCGCCGACCAGGGGATGATCCGACGCCCGGATCACCAGTGAAGCCCCGTATCCCGCCCGGGATGCGGGGCTTTCCGCGTATCCGGGTGCGGTCGGCACGCCGGGGCCGGGGGCGGGAGCGCAGGGGCACTCAGCGGCGTCGGCGGGCGCGCAGCCCGGACCAGAGCAGGGCGAGTCCGATCAGGACGACGAGCGGTCCGAGGATCGCCCAGATCCGCTGGTCGGTCATCAGGCTGCCCTCGACGTAGCCGAGGCCCTGCACCGTCCAGACCGCCCCGCCGACCACGGCGAGCAGGCCGAGGGTGAGCGGCAGCCAGCCCTTCATCGTGATTCCCCTCCGTCGATCCCCGTCCCGGGGAACCGTCCGACGAGCCGCTCGCTGCCCGGCCCGATCACCCCGACGTGCCGCCCCGGCCGGGGGAAGGTCCGCTGCTCCATGCCACCGAGCCTAGTGATCCCGCTTATAGGGCTGCGCCACGGGCCGTACGGTTAACAAGACGGACGTACGGTTTGGTGGGGTCTGCTGGTCGATTGGCTAAGTGATCCTGTGTGCTACGTTGTCGGCCGTGTCATTGCTGCGTCTGGGTCCGGCTGCCGAGTACATCGGTGTGCATCCTGTGACTTTGCGTCGGTGGGCGGATGAGGGACGTGTGGCGGTGACGTGGGTGGGTCGGGAGCGTCGTTTCGACTCTGCGTTGCTCGACGTGTTCGTCGGCCGTGTTGAGGTGGACCGGCCGCGGCGTGAGGCGTTGTATGTGCGGGTGTCGGGCACGGCGGGCCAGGAGCCGTCGCTGGTGGCCCAGGAGGCGGAGCTGCGGGCTACGGCTGTCGGCGAGGTAATGGCGGTGTTCAAGGACAGGGCGTCTGGGCTGCGGGAGAACCGGCCCGGTCTGACCCGGCTGTTGAAGGCAGCCGCGGCCGGCGAGTTTACGGTCGTGAGAGTGACCCACAGCGATCGGTTGGCCCGGTTCGGCATCGCGTGGTTGACCGCTCTTCTGGCTCGTGACGGGGTGACCGTCGAGGTGTTGCATCCGAAGGGTTCGGCCGGTGGGGTCGAGGAACTTTTGGATGATTTCTTGTCCCTGGTGGCCATGTTCGCCGGTCGGATGTATGGGATCCGGTCCCGTGATGCGAAGCGTCGACTGTTGGCGGCCGCGGGTGAGGGCGTGGGGTAGTGGCTGGCGCGTGGCTGACGTCAACCACGACCTGCACGGCGTATCGGGCGGTGTGCGGCGGTAAGCCGGGCGTGGCTGGCGTGCGGGCGCCGGTGGCTGGGCGGGTGTTGGCTGGGCGTGTGGGGTGGCTGGCGGACCTGGTGCGGGGTATGGCCGATCGGGTGATCGCTGCGCATTGGTCGGATGCCGATCTTGCGGTTCTTGCCGGTGGTGTCGGGGTTGATGGGAGGCGCCTGCCGAGCAGCGGGTGGATGGCGCTGCGTCGGCTTGGCTGGGGTGCCGTAGCGCCGGCGGGTGTGGTGGTGTCAGACCGGGTTCGTCGGATTGCGGAGGAGGAAGCGGCCCGCGCTTTGCGTTTGGCGTGTCACCGCCGGGCGGTCGTTGCCGCGCTGCTCGCGTCGTGGCCGGACGATCCGTTCGCCCGGACCGGTGAGGATTGGTCGGCGTTGCGGGCGCGGCTACCCGACGGCACCGACAACGCGACGATCCGCAACCGCACGCGGCAGATCGCCGGATACATGGACGTGCATGGTCGGCTGCCGGAGGACTTGTGTGAGTTGGAGGGTCAGCCGGTCGTTTCCCGGCAGGTGAGCCTCGCGGCGGCCGATCGGCAACAGGTCGGAACCTGTCAAGTCAAGTGAGACGTTTTCGTGGTCAGGTGTTCTGTAGATCTGCGGGTTGAGCTGCTGGTTTGTTGATCCACACCGTGGTCG
>NZ_JBFAAF010000197.1:0-2596 GCF_040639595.1 Micromonospora sp. NPDC023814 | reverse complement strand
TTCCACCTGCACTTCACCCCGACCTACTCGTCCTGGCTCAACCTCGTCGAGCGCTGGTTCGCCGAACTGACCAACCGCAAACTCCGCCGATCGGCTCACCGCAGCGTCGCCGCACTGGAAGCCGACGTCACCGCCTGGATCGAGGCGTGGAACGCCGACCCCAAACCGTTCGTGTGGACCAAGACGGCTGACGACATCCTCGAAACGGTCGCCGCATACTGCAAACGAATCAACGACTCAGGACACTAGGGCCGGAGAGGGGAAGGCGACCGCGCCCCGACCATCGCAAGAGCCGCAGCCCAACCAACGCGCGACACGCGCCCTACCAGGCCATCAAATGACCAACAGGGTCACCTGCGGCGGGCCAGGTCGCTGGGCTCAGGTTGGCGACTGGCGGGGTCGCGTCACACGGATACGGCTCGTGCGGTTGGATTCAGGGCGTCGCCGTGTGTCCTGGGAGCGCCGCCGTGAGTCCACATGATCAGCTTGCTGGCCTTGACCTGCCGACCCTTCAGGTGCTCGAGGCGGGCTTGGCGCTGGGTGGCCTGGTCACCGAGGCGGAGGTGTCGGCGTTGGTCGGCGCCGACGCAACGCCGTACCTGCAGCGCGCCGCCGATGCGGGGCTTGTCGCGCGGCTACGGAGCCGGCTGACGGTGAACGGCATCCTGCGAGAGGTCTTCGCCCGTCCGCTAGGTGTCGGCCCGCCGGCAGGGCAGCTCGCCGTCGTGTTGAACGTCGATGATCTGAAGGTGATTGCGAGCAACCTGGGGTTGCCTACGAAGGGCCGTAAGGCGGACCTGCTGGAGGCGGTGGCGGAGTTCTTCCTCGAAACGGGCAACGTGCACGGTCTCGTCAAGCGGATGCCCACCGCTACGCGGACGGTGTTGGAGGAGGCTGACAGCGACGGTGGACGGATCCGTCGCTACGGCGGCAGCGGCATCGCACACCGGAGTCGGTATCAGAACCGCTATCGGCAGGTGCATCCGCTGGACTGGGCCGAGGAGCACGGGCTGGTCTACCGCGTGACTTGGGAGGACTATCAGCTAGCGGGTCAAGTCGCGCTCGCTTTGCGAGGAGCGGACTACCGGGCTCCGTTCCAGTCGCAGGAGCCGCCGGCTGCCTGGCACACGCCGGATCCCGCGACAGTGCGCCGCGACGCCCAGGCTCAGGGCATTGCCGTGGTCGGGCTGTTGTCGGCGCTGCTGGACGGGGCTGGACGTGAGCCGTTGGCAACGGTCAAGGCCGGCGGCGTCGGCGTGCGCGAGCTAACCCGGACGGCGAAGACGCTGGGCGTGACGATGTCGACCGTGCGGCTGCTGCTGGCGGTCGCAACGGAGGCCGGGCTGGCCGAACTCGGCGAACGCGTGATCCCGACGGCCGCATACGACCGCTGGCTCAAGCTCGGTCTGGACCGGCGGCTCGCGGCGATGCTCAAGGCATGGCGCGACCTGGACTATCTGCCATCGTCGCAGACCGGGCCGTGGGCGCCCGACTACGACGAAGCCTGGTCAGCGCACGCCCGGATGGCCGCGCTGCGGGCGCTGGGCGACCGGGCGACGACGAACCTCGAGCAGGCGGCGCATTGGATGTGGTGGCGACGGCCGCTGACCTTCGGCGGCACCACGACCGTGCGTGGCCTGCTGGAAGAGGCCACGACCTTGGGGGCCCTCGGCGCGGGCGCTATCAGCCCCGCAGGACAGGCGCTGCTGGCTGACAAGGACATCGCCAAGGCCGTCGGCGACCTGGGTGAGGTCGCCCGCACCGCCCGGCTGCAGGCCGACCTGACCGCGGTGGTGGCGGGCACACCGAGCCCAGAGCTGGCAGAGCTCCTCGGTGCCACCGCCGTCGTCGAGTCCCGCGGCATAGCCACGACCTGGCGCTTCAGCCCAACTACGGTACGCGGCGCGTACGACGCAGGCTGGACCGAGCACCGCCTGACCACCGCCCTGACGAAGATCACCGAAGGCGGACTGCCCCAACCACTGGTCTACCTGCTCGCCGACGTCGCCCGCCAACACGGGTCGGTACGGGTCGCGCCCGTGGCCAGCACCCTGGTCAGCGACGACACCGCGCTGCTGGCGCAGATCTGCGCCGACAAACGGCTGGACAAGCTCAACCTGCGTCTGCTCGCCCCGACCGTGCTGGCCAGCCAAGCCAACACGGCTGACACAATGGCCGCCCTGCGTAAAGCCGGCTACGCGCCCCGCCAGCAGAACGCCGACGGCCGCAACGTCCTCGAGAAGACCCGCCGCCACCGCGCCTGACGGGCTGGAGTGCAAGATGCTGATCGTACGCGCCACCAGGAAACTCCTCGATCACACCAACCCGCCTCGGGTTGTCGAAGGAGATCGAGACACGACTCTGCTAGGTCGGGTCGCCCGGGGGGATTTCACCCCCGGGCTCCCACAGAACCGTGCGTAACAGTCTCCCGTTACACGGCTCTTGTCATCCTGATCACCAGAAGCGCGGTGTCCATGCCCAGTGGACGAAGAGCCTCGGGCGCTGGCGGGTGATGCGCTGCCAGCACTGTTGGGCCTTCCTGAACGGCCGCAGTCGTTTGTGCTTCTTGCGGATCCAGCGCACCAGGTAGGCGTTG
>NZ_JBFAAF010000196.1:0-2603 GCF_040639595.1 Micromonospora sp. NPDC023814 | reverse complement strand
ACTCACTCATCAGAGACGAGTACAGGCCGTTGCGGCGTAGATAGCCGTTGCCGTCGCCCTCGGCGACAGCCTGCTCGTACTCGGCGAGCAGCCGCAGCTTCTCAGCCGCAGTGAACGTACGACGTCGCCGGGGCCGGTCTGCTCGGGGTCCATCCGTCATGGCCCCATCGTGCCCGACAGCCCGATCGGTGCTGAAAATCGTCATCGAAGATGAGTCCATCCTCGCCCTGGGAGGGCTACTTGCTCTGAACCGCTGGTCTCACCCAACCCTGACACCCAGGGGACCCCGCGGATGCTCCAGCCGTCCCTGTCCGAGCGCCACTTCTTCGGTGCCGAGCTGCGTCGGCTGCGGGAGGGGGCCAACCTCTCGCAGGCGCGACTCGGCGCGATGATCCGATTCAGCGCCGACCTGGTCCGTCGGATCGAGACAGCGGACCGTTTCCCATCCCGGGAATTCGTCGAGGCCTGCGACAGGGCGTTGGCGGCCGGAGGGGCCTTGACCCGCCTGCTACCGCTTCTCGAGGAAAGTCGTGCCAGCGAGGGTAAGCGGACAGCTTCCCCGAGCGGTCCTGCCAACGCCGACACCCTGCTGCCCGCCCAACCGCCGGAGACGACCGGGGTGGCAGACATGGTCGTCCGTGTCCCCTTTCAGCCAGGCGTTCTTGACCGCGCCGCGCTGGACTGGCTGAACGCCTCAGCGGGACCCCGCCTGTCCGTGGCCGGACGACCCGGCTCGCCTGACCAAGTTGACGAAGAGGATCTTCACTCAGCGGAGACCGCTCTGGCGATGTTCCGGCAGCTGGACCACACCCATGGCGCTGGACGAGTCCACGCCCAAGTGCAGCGGTACGTCGAGTGCGAACTGAACCGGCTACTAGCGGATACTCCCACCTCCGAAGCTGTCGGCCGGCACCTCTACACCCTGGCGGCGGGATTCTTCGAGCTCTGCGGGTACCAGGCGGTCGACACCGGTGCCCATGGCCTCGCCCAGCGCCGCTACCTTCGCGCTCTACGTCTGACGGAAGCCGCCGACGACCGCCTGTACGGCAGCTACCTGCTCGCCGTGAACATCGGCCACCTCGCGCTGCACTGCGGCCACCCCGAGCCGGCACATCGCATGGCGCTGACGGCGGTGAGAGGAAGCGAGACCCAGGCGACGCCCGCTGTGGCAGCCGCGCTGCACGCGGTGGTGGCGCGCACGCACGCCCGCCTTGGACGCGAGGGCGACTGCCTAACCCACGTCGGCGTCGCGGAGAAGGAACTGGCTCGCAGTAGGCCCGAGGACGAGCCGGCGTGGATCCGGTACTTCGACGCGGCGTACCTCGCCGACGAGATCGCCCACTGCTTCCACGACCTGGGCCGACCGCAGCAAACCCAGCGGCACCTGGGCGACGCCCTCACCGCGCTGAGCCCCACCCACGTCCGGCGACTCGCCATCGACACCGCGCTCCTGGCCTCGTCGCTGGCCGCTGCCGGCCGCATCGACGAAGCCTGCGCCACCGCACGCGAGGCGGTTGACCACGCCGCACGAACCACCTCTCACCGCTGTCTACAGCGCATCGTCGAGGTACAGGCCGACCTCGAGCCCTACCGGTGTGAACCGGAGGTCCGCGAGTTCGACGAGTACGTGCGTCACCGACTACCGCTGGCAGCCGTGTAAGCCCCATGACCGTTGGCCGCAGCCGCCATCACCGAGCGGTAGTGAGCCAGCTCCGCCTCCAGCGCCGCACCCGCTCGGCTTGACGTCGCCACATAGTGACCGACATCAGGAAGGAGCAATACCTCGGGCGCCATGCCGAGAGACGTCAACTCGTCGGCGAGCTCGCGTACGTCCTCGACCACGGCCACCTCGTCGGCGGTGCCATGAATGAGCAGCACCGGCCGCTGGACAGCGGCGGCACGGACCCGGCCGGCACCACCTCGCAGCCGCATCGCGTGCGCCCGCTGGAACCGCGGCACCGTCTCCGCCCACCGATCAGGATCCACGATCGCCGACACGGCAGCGGCGGCGGCGAACGGGCCGTCCTGTGCCACCGCGTGCAACGCGGTGTATCCGCCGGCGCTGGCACCACGGATGAACACCCGCCCCGGCACTGCCCGCCCGGTAGACAGCAGGTGGCCCGCCACCGCCGCGCAGTCATCGACGTCGTCCAGACCCCATCGGCCGTACAGCGATTCCCGGAACGCCCGGCCGTAGCCGGTGCTGCCGAGGTAGTCGACATCAACGACGGCGAACCCACGGCTGGTGAAGAACTGCGTCTGCCAGTCGAGGCGCAGCAGGCAGGAGGCGGTAGGCCCGGGATGCGCCCGGACGATTACCGGTGCCCGCCAGTCCGCCGCCGAGCCCGTCGGCGGATACACCAGGGCGAGCACCTCCCGATCGTTCGCCACTCGAACGCGCAGCTCCGTCGGCGTCGACACTCGCGTGCCGTCGAGTTCGGCGTGCTCGGGCCTGGCAAGCACCTCGACCTGAGAATGGGCGCCAGCCAGGTCCACGAGCGCGACCTGGGGTCTGCTGCACCGATAGGTGACATCTGAGATGGCTTGCCCTGTGGGCGAGCTGGAAGGATGTCGCTGTGCCCAAGCCCTACCCCCGAGAGTTC
>NZ_JBFAAF010000195.1:0-2640 GCF_040639595.1 Micromonospora sp. NPDC023814 | reverse complement strand
GAAATCGGCAACAACTTCGACCGCGAAATCCACCTCGGAGTGTTCCACCGACCGATCACGTCGGACAACGGCCGCGTGGCGGCACCGACGTTCGGCACCGACGGCGGCGTGAGCTACATGCTCTACGAGGCCGGGCCCCGCCTCGACGCCAGAATCTGCGTGGCCCGCGCGGTCTAGTGCGCTGACCAAGGGCAATATCGGGCGAGGAAGTCGAGGATTTCCTCGGCGGCCTTGGCGCACACGAACGGTTTCGGGCTATGCGCGCCCCCACACATCCGTCGTCCACACAGGAGGCCTCTATGGTCAATGGTCGGCTCGCATCCGCCCTCAGCCGTCGAACCCTGTTGACCGCTGGTGCTGGCGTCGGCGCTGCGGCACTGGCAGTCATCTCTTCCCGCGCATTCTCCGACATGTCGACGACCGCACGGCCCGACGGGCTTCCTGCGGCCCGCGGAATGTCGGCGACCGCAAAACCCGACGGGCTTCCTGCGGGCCATGAGTCGTCGGCGACCGCAGAGCACGACAGGCTGCCTTTGCTGGCTCCGCTGCCCGCCGGAGCGCCGGACCGTACCCTGTTCACTCCCCCAGAGCAGCGCTTCGCCGGCTACCTGGCGCTCCTGCCCGGAATCACCAACGACATCGAGGACCGCGACCCTGCCAGCTACGGCTTCATGACGGGCGGCTGGTGGCGCAAACCAGCCGCGCCGTACAACGCCCGGGTGCAGGAGCACGTTTACACCCTCAGTTGGTTCCACGCCAACCAAAGGTCCTGGAATCCGTACCATCGCGACCCGGCCCTCGCCGGCCGCCTCGACGCCGCGCTGCAGCACTATCTCGGCCTCCAGCACGACGACGGCTCCTGGCCGGAGTACAACCCCGACGAGCACTCCCTGGCGGCCACCGGGTTCGGGCTCGGTTACCTGGCGAAGACGCTGGCGAACCTCCGCCAGTCGAAGGCACTTCCGCGCCGCCAACGGGAAATCGAGGCAGCCCTCAGGAACGGCATGTCGTGGTTACTCAACCCCAAGAACGGCATCTGGCGCACCCCGATCAACTGGACCAATCAGGTCTCCGCCGGGCTCGCCGGTTCGACGCTCGCGCTGCAGCTCACCCCGGACGCCGCGCTGCACACCCAACTGGCGGAGCGGATTGACTTCCTGGCCGAACACGGACAGAGCCGGGCCGGCTTCTTCTACGACCCGACCGGCATGGACATCAACTACAACTTCGAGGTCATGCTGCCGGAGTTGGCGGAGATCTACGCCCTCACCAGCAACCGCACGGTGCGCGGCATGGCCCGCAAATTCGCGGACTGGTTCGGCTACAACCTGCTCCGCGAACCGGACGGCTCCGGATGGCTGACGTACTACGCCATGTCCGCCCGGACCAGCGTGGCCTACTACGACAACGTGGTGCCCGAACCGGACCGGACGAACCTGGCCTCCAGGTTCATCCCCGACGTCCCGGCCCTGGGCGCCTTCTTCACCTCCCGTGAAGACCGCGCCGCCGCCCGAGCGGCCTGGGCCGCCGGACCCGGGCCCGCGCCAGCGCCCGCAAAACAGGACACGTCACCGCGCATCATCGCGCACACGCCGTATGGCGAGGCGCTGCCCACCGCGGCGGAGAAGGAAAAGGCGATCCAGGCGTTGCCGTACCTGCGGCTGCCGGAGTTCGCCGAACTGCGCCGCGATTCCGCCTTCAACCAGGACTACCTGTACATCCGCCGGCCCGCCCTCTACTTCGGCGCGTTCTTCGGCACCCGGCCGACCAGCACCGTACGCAGCGGCCCCGGCTTCCTCTGGCACCCGAAGGCCGGCACGATCGTGCACGCGCAGAAAACCGACACCGGGTGCTGGGCGACCGTGCTTCCCAACGGAAATCCGGACGGCCGAAGCAACCTCGTCGCCGAATATCTGATCGGCGACCAGAGGTGGCAAGGCCAGCACCTCTCGCCTGGTAGTGCGCCCCTGGTGGTCCGTTACCGCATTCCCGACTCCCGGATCACCACCAAACTGACCATCACCCGGAGCACGGTGGTCCGCTCGGTTCAGGTCACCTCCGCCGCCACGGAACAGATCCCCCTCGTCCTACAGCCGGAGGACATCGTCACCTTCGCCAACGGCAAGCCCGCCGCGTACGGCCAGAACTCAAGCGCGCAGACCGACGGCCTGATCATCCGGCGGGACGACACGACCATCACCGTCGCGTGGGACCGCACCCGCCCGGCCACGCTTTCCACCTCGTCCCGGACCTACCTGCGGAACGCGCGCCGGCGGATCCACGTGCTGCGCATCCCGCACGACGGCCGGATCGTCGTCGAGATCGCGCTCTCGTGATCGCCGCTTGACGCGCCACCTTCGGTGCCCGCCACGAGCAGGCACCGCGGGCGGCCTCGTCTGATATCCCTCGCCTGTACGGAGCCTCTCGAAGGCCCAGCCCTGGGATGGCGCGGGAGTCGCCGCCGGCCCACTGGTCTGAGTCAAGCTGCTCGCCGTGCCGGGGGTTGGGTTTGCATCTTGTCGGCGTTCGGAACAGCCAACATCGACTAGATGTACTGCCCAGGGACGTTGGTCGAGATTGTGTGACGACACGATCTGATGTCGTAGGCAGGTGAAGGCCTCCGGTTGTGGAGTGGAGCTG
>NZ_JBFAAF010000194.1:0-2672 GCF_040639595.1 Micromonospora sp. NPDC023814 | reverse complement strand
GGTGCTGAAAATCGTCATCGAAGATGAGTCCATCCTCGCCCTGGGAGGGCTACTTGCTCTGAACCGCTGGTCTCACCCAACCCTGACACCCAGGGCTGCGACGACGCCCGCCCGCACGGAGGATCACGCGGGGGACACGCGGGGAACGCGGCGGAACCGGCCCGATGATCAGGAACGAGCCAGCATCGACGACCGGCAGCGCTGGCCGGCCCGGCTACGGCGACTGGCCGTGGATCAACGGGTCGGTCGGATGGGCCGCCCTACACGCCGTGCACCACCGCTACTACGACACCCGGGTGCCTAACCCGAGTTTCTGGCCAGGTGTTCACACGCTGTACTTTCCCGAGCCGACTCTGCGTGAGCGCCACTACCTCGCCTCCCGGCAGGAGGGCTGACACATGGACGTCACTGCGCTGCGCCGGAGCTGGAACCAGCTCGCCGTCGCCGGCCCCGAAGCAGCGAAATACTTCTACGCGACTCTGTTCCTTATCGCTCCTGAGACGCGGACCATGTTCCCAGCCGACATGCGGTATCAGGAGGACAAGCTACTCGCCTCGCTCGGGCACATCATCACGAACATCGACGACCCGGATGCGCTCACGACGTTCGCGCAGCGTCTCGGTGCTGATCACAGGCGGTTCCACGGATCAGACCACGAGGGTCGACCGGTGCAGCTGGCGGAGCGGCACTACATCTGGGTAGGCCAGGCACTCGTGGCAACGCTGGAGCACTTCGTCGGACCAGGGTGGACACCAAGCTTAAGGGCTGAGTGGGCTGCGGCGTACGAGGCGGTAGCGAAGTTGATGCTCGCCGGCGCCGCCAGATCCGAACGGGTCGCGCCCCCGTTCTGGCAGGCAGAGGTGATCAGCACGGAGCGCCGCCGCGCCGACATCTGCGTGTTCACCGTCCGACCGAACTACCTGTGCAACTACCTGCCGGGGCAGTCTCTGCCGACACAGGTGCCGACAACGCGCACCTGGCGGTACCTGTCACCCGCCAACGCTCCCCGCCCCGACGGAACGCTCGAGTTCCACGTGAGGGCGACGGGCCGGTTCTCCACCCATTTGGTGCGCCGGACGGCAGTCGGCGACACACTCCTGCTGGGGCACCCCGTGGGCACCGCGTTGTCGTCGTACGACCGCGCACCCCACCGACGGCTTCTGCTGATCGCTGGCGGCACCGGCGTAGCGCCGCTGCGAGCCATCCTCGAACAGCTCCAGCAAGGCTCCGGCCGTCCCACCACCCTGGTGGTGGGGGGCAAAACACCCGACGACCTGTACGACCACCAGGCGCTCCAGAAGCTGGCCGCGACGGCGCCGGAAGAAGCATGGTCTGCCAACCAGGACGAGCAGTGGCTCCGCTACGTCCCCACCGTGGAAATCGGGTGGGGGTGGGACGGCGAGGTGGGCCGTGCCGTCCACACCGCATTGCGGCTCGGCTCGTGGGCAGACGCAGACATCCTCGTCTGCGGGTCTCCTGCGATGACCCGGTCCACGATCACCGCCCTTACCGCCTCCGGTGTGGACCCTGCCCGGATCTTGACGGAGAGCTACGACCACTCGCTCTACCCACCTCTGTCGGCGCCGGCCGGGCCGACGCCGCGTGACCCCACCTGGACAGGAGTCCGATGACTGACCACGGTGCCCGACACCTTGCACCGGACGCGGAGCAACCGCAGCCCGGCGAGGTCACCCAGCGCCTCAGCCTGGTAGCAACCCGCCGCTCCCGCCGCACGCATTGGTACCCGGCAGTTGACGTTGCCGCGGTGGTCCGCTTCGCGGACGATCGGATCGCGCTGCTGCGCGGCGAAATCGACCGTAGGGGACGAGAGGTGGCCAGCCTGCTCAACCAGGTCGAGATGCTCCGCCACGGAACCCTGCCGAGCGTCGTACCGCAAGCAGCTGACCCATTGGCTGTCGAGCTGACGATGCGCGCTCAGGAGGAAGCCAACCGCACAATCGGCGACGCCAGCGTGGAGGGCGCGGAGATCCTCGCCGAAGCGCGGCGGCAGGCCGAGGACATCATCGTCCACGCCCATCAGCAGGCAACCCAGATCACCGGATACGCCGGCCCGCAGGTCACCGAACTACAGCGTCATCTACAGGACCTGCAAGAGAGGTATGACGCTCTGGTAACCGCCAGTCGGGCCGCGCACGAATACCTGTCCCAGTGGCAGTCGTACCTGGCCGATCAGTCTGAGCAGATGCTGGCCAGCGCAGAGGCCGCTGGTGAGGTCAGCGAACAGCTGAAACTGGCGATCAAGGAGTAGCAGGGTGCTCTTCGCGGTTTCCTGGCTCGACCGGAAGGCGATGATAGGGGCTCCCACGCCTGTCGCGTCAAACCGGCGCTTCGACATCACCGCGGCGGTCGCCGGAAGCGCTGCGCAGCTCGGTTCGGCGGACCTGCGCCAATCGGTCATCGACAGGTACGGGTCCCCGTACGCGCCGCTGAGGATCGAACGCCTCGGCGGTGACCGGCAGGGCTCTGTCGCCAACCTCCTGGCCGAGCTCCTCACGCCCCGCACGGTTTCTCGGCGCCCCGCGCCACCCGTCACGCACAAGTGCCGACCCGTCCGAACTGCTTAACCGGAGTCCCAACCCTATGCGCCCCGATTTTCAAGGAGACACATCCTCATGCTGACCCTGGCCCCCGGACCGCTTACCGCCTCCCCC
>NZ_JBFAAF010000193.1:0-2718 GCF_040639595.1 Micromonospora sp. NPDC023814 | reverse complement strand
CGCCTCCCGCTCCTCGGCGGTCAACTCCAGCGGCGCCAGCTTCGGACCACGACCATCACCCACACCGGCAATCTATCAGCGAATTAACGACTCAGGACACTAGGATCGGGTGTCTGATGTCGATGCAGCCGTTGCCGTGGCCCGAGCCCGCGGAAGAGATCGCCCGGGCGGTCGCGGCGATGTATCGGGGCGGCGGGCGCCGTTGCCGGTCGCGGTCCGTGACGAGTTGGGAGAGCTGTTCGCCGACGCGGAGTTCGCCGAGGCGTTTGCCGCTCGCGGGCCGCAGGGCTGGTCGCCGGGGCGGCTGATGTTGGTGACCGTGTTCCAAGCGGTGGAGAACCTGACCGACCGGCAGGCCGCGGAGGCAGTTCGGGACAAGGTTTCGTGGAAGTACGCGCTGGGGCTGTCGTTGACGGATGCCGGGTTCGACTTCTCGGTGCTGTCGGAGTTTCGTGCCCGGATGGTCGAGCACGGCTTGCAGGCGCGGGTGCTGGACCTGCTGGTAGCGCGGCTGGTCGACAAGGGTCTGCTCAAGTCGGGGGGGCAAGCAGCGCACCGACTCGACCCATGTCCTTGCGGCGGTGCGCCAACTCAACCAGGTCGAGTTGGTCGGCGAGACGGTTCGTGCCTGTGTGGAGGCGCTCGCCGCTTCGGCGCCGGACTGGGTCACGGCCCGTCTGGACGGCGGCTGGCAGCGCCGCTACGGCGCGCGGGTGGACTCGTGGCGGATGCCGTCGTCGAAGACCAAGCGGGTCGCGCTGGGTGCCGACTACGCCCGCAACGGGGCTGCGTTGCTGGCCGCGCGGTGTGGGACGCGTCCGCCCCGCCGTGGCTGGCGCAACTGCCCGCAGTCGGGGTCCTGCAACGGGTCCTGATCCAGAACGTGGTCACCGACGTCGATCGGGGTGGGCGGGAGGTGATTCGACTGCAGGAGGCCGACACGGACGGGCTCCCGCCCGGTAGATGCCGCATCGTCTCGCCGTACGACACCGACGCCCGCTGGGGCGGCAAACGTAACCTGACCTGGGCCGGCTACAAGCTGCACGTCAGCGAGTTCTGCGACGCCACGAACCCGGTCGAGGCTGGCGATGCCCCGCCGAACCTGGTCACGATCGTGGCGGCCACCGACGCGTCCGTGCCCGACGCGGCGATGACCGCGCCCATCCACCACGACCTGGCCCACCGCGGGCTGCTACCCGGCGAGCACTACGTCGACTCCGACTACCCGTCGGCGGACCTGCTGGTGTCCAGCCTGACCGACCTCAGGGTCCGGCTGGTCACCCCGATGCTGGCCGACACCTCGCCCCAGGCCCGCGCTGGAGAAGGCTTCGACCGCGGCGGGTTCACCATCGACTGGGACAACCAGCAGGTCACCTGCCCGCAGGGCCAGGCCAGCGCCTCCTGGACCCCGGCCGCCCAGCGCGGCACCGACGTCATCAACGTCAAGTTCGGCGGCGAGACCTGCCAGCCATGTCCGGTCAAGGCGAAGTGCACGACCACCACCCGCGGCGGGCGGCAGCTGACGCTACGGCCTCAGCCGATCCAGCAGGCCCTCGACGCCGCCCGAGCCGAACAGACAACCAAACAGTGGCAGGGCAAGTACGCGATACGCGCCGGAGTCGAGTCCACCATCGTCCAGGCCGTCAAGGTGACCGGCGCCCGCCGCGCCCGCTACCGCGGGCTGCCCAAGACACGCCTGGAGCACAACGTCCAGGCCGCCGCGCTCAACCTCATCCGACTCGACGCCTGGTGGAACGGCGAGACTCTCGACCCCCGCCGAACCACCCACCTCTCACGGCTGGAACTCACCCTCGCTGCCTGAACCGAGAATGACCAACAGGGTCTACCTCGCGGAGCTGCGGGTTGAGCACACGCGCCGGCCGATGTTCCTCAGGACCCTCGACGCCGCTGGGCTGTAGCCGACCGGTCTTCGCTTACAGATTGCCGGAGCAGTAGTCATCTCTCGGTCTCGGTCCCCGTGTTGATAATCGGCCGGGCCCGGCAGTCTCGCGGCCGGGAGGGAGAGGAACCTACCGTGGTTGCCGACGACCACGGCAACGGGAGTGGACACCATGCTTGACGTACGCCACGTCGATCTCGAAGAGATCGCCTCGGCGCTGCAGGACCAGAGCGTGTACGAGTACGAGTATCGCTGGCTCATCGATCCGGCCAGCGGGGAGATCATGATGTGGACGGCTGACGGCGGCATCGAGGGGAAGACGCCGGTGGACCTCGACGGACTCGACTTGGTCCCGATTGAGGCGCTACCGTCGTCCGTCTGGCACCGCGACATGGTCGACTTCGCGGAGCGAATCAGCGACGAGCAGGCGGGCCGCAGGCTCCAGCGAGCCACCCAGGGCAGGGGTGCCTTCCGCCGGTTCAAGGACGAACTGCACGAGGAGTATCCGCACCTGCTGACAGCGTGGCACGCCTTCCAGCACGCGCAGGCAACCCGCCGGGCCATCGACTGGCTTCTCGACAATTCCCTGATCGATGACGCTGCTGCGAGCAGATGTCGGAGTGAGCACCGAGATCCGGACGTGCCGTGAGACGAACGGGCGAGTAGGCGGAGGCGCGAGGCCGGTCCTACTCGGTTTCTCGACGTAGTGAGCTCTTTCAACCTGAGGTGACTGATCAGGTGGTCGTTCCGGTTGCGGGTAGCCAGGGACGGCCGGTGGCGAGTTCGGTGAGGGCGTGCATGATGTTGCGGCCGTGCGC
>NZ_JBFAAF010000192.1:0-2872 GCF_040639595.1 Micromonospora sp. NPDC023814 | reverse complement strand
ACCAGACAACACCGAGCCGACAAGAACAGAAACCCTCGTCGGGGCTCCGCCCCGACGCTGCCGCCTGCCCACCTACGGTTGTTTTTCCGGTCAGATCACCCGGTTCGCACCGCTGCTTGACCAGATCGGCGACCTCCGCGACACCGTGATCACCGCCGACGCCCCTGCACTGTCAACGCGAGCACGTCGACTACCTCGCCGAACGCGGCGCGCACTGGATCCTGACCGTCAAAGGCAACCAACCCCACCTTCACGCCCAGCTCACCGCGCTGCCTTGGCGGGCAGTCCCGGACGCCACCCGCGACACCGACCGCGGGCACGGCCGCCGCGAGATCCGCAGCCTGAAAATCCTGACGATCTCCACCGGCATCGACTTCCCGCACGCCGCCCAAGCCATCCAGATCCGCCGCCGCAGACGCCGCCTGGACCAGCCGAAACGATTCACCACCGAGACCGTCTACGCCATCACCGATCTCCGCGTCCACCAGGCGAAACCAGCACAACTGGCAGCATGGACCCGCGGGCACTGGTCGATCGAGAACAAGGTCCACCGGGTCCGCGACGTCACCTACGACGAGGATCGCAGTCAGATCCGCACCGGCACCGGCCCCGAGGTCATGGCCGCACTGCGCAACGCCGCCATCAGCGCCCTACGCCTGAGCGGGGTCACCAACATCGCCGCCGCCAACCGGCATCACGCCCGCGACAGCACCCGCCCGCCGGCACTGCTCGGCATCACCTAACCTCGGTCTTTCATTTCCGCGGCCGTTCATAGCTGCTGTTCGATGAAGTCGGTTCGGGGTTCGCGTACCGGTTCGCTGGCATGCTGGCGGCCCGGCGCTGGGCCGGGTTCCTCTGTGCTGCTGGTCGGGGTGTGGGGTTGCTGGGTCAGTCGGCGGGTCGCGGCAGTGCGGCGAGGCGGTTGAATGCGCTGGTCAGAGCGTTGGTCCAGGGCCAGTCGGCGGCGATGGCAAGTCGGGTCCGGCGGGCGGTGCGGGTGAGGCGGGCGGCGACGTGCAGCAGCCGGTAACGCAGTTTCTTGGGTTCCGCGCGGGCGAGGTCACCGTCGAGGAGCAGGGTCTGGGTCCAGGCGAGTAGGTCGATGCCGGTCAAGGCCAACTGGAGCCAGGCCTGGTTGATCGCGAACACTCGGGACGGGAACCGGCCGAAGCCGGTGTCCTTGCCGGTGCGGATGCGGTCCTCGACGCGGGCGTGGGCGCGGTGCCGGGCCTCCAGGTGCTGGATGCCGCCGTTGCCGGGTGGGGTGTCGGTGGCGACGATCTGGTGGCGCCAGCCTTCGACGGTGTCGAACAGTGACAGCTGAGCGCCGGGATGCGGGCGTTCGCGGCGGACCAGGAACCGGGTGCCCTGCGGCCAGCCAGCCGCTTCGAACAGGCCGGTGATCTCGCAGACCTCGGCGTGTTCCCGCAGGTCACCGTCGGTATCGACGGCGGGGATCCAGCCGGTCGCAGCCTGGATCGCGGCCCGGATCGGTTCGGTGATCGCGGCGCCGACGGAGAACCGGATGTCGAGGTGCTGCTCGCGCAGGGACCGGATGTGGGCGAGGAAGCCGTGGCTGGAGCCGGCCGAATCGCTGCGGAGCAGGATCGGGGTGCCGTGCCGGACAGCGTCGGGGATCTGGGCCAGGGCCTGGTCCAGGACGGTGATGTGGTCCGCGGTGGTGTTCGAGCCGGCCCGGCCCTCACGCAACAGGCCAGCGAGGGCTTGGCCGGTGTTGTCCAGGAAGCAGAGCAGCGGGTGATAGCCGAAGGTCTTCTTCCAGGTACGGGTCGCCGATTCCTTCTCGGAATGGCAGATCACGATCGTCGCGTCGATGTCCAGGACCAGACCCTCGACCTGCCTGCCGGCCGCGTGCACCGCCGGCAGGTCACCGTGCAGGTCGGCGTGCTGGGCCCAGGCGACCTCGCGGGCTCGGGCCCGCGCGGCACGCAGCTCGGCCAGCATCGGCTCGTCCAGTTGGGACAACAACCGCCACGCGGTCGGGTCCGAGGCGACCAGCCCGAACAGGGCGTACTGGTCACGCAGCACCGCCAGATCGGCGATGGCCTCCCCGCCGTCGGCGAGCATCACCGCCAGATCCACGGCGACGCGGCCCGGGTCGTGGCTGCTCCGCCGCTGCCGCAACTTCGCCAACGCGAGGCTGAACGCGCTGGTCAACCCTGTTACGTCGGCCAGATCGGCGAGCAGGCGGGCACCGACGTGCCCGACTACGCCCCGCCCACCGCCGGTCACCATGATCTTCGGACGTGTTGCGGTAACCTTCACCCAGCAAGTGCCTTCCGTGACAGGAACATCGGACCCTCAGCAAGTCCCATTTTCCCTGATCAGAAGGCACTTCTTTGCTTTCAGACCACTCCTTGGACAGCCCTCAATGAAGGGCCGAGGCTAACGACTTTGCCGGGGCCCTGCCCCCACACCACGCGACGAGTACGACCGGCTCCGCACCATCCTCCACAACCCCGCCCGCACCGGCCTCGCCATGCAGAAGCGGACGGACCACGCCGACTTCGCTCAATACCTCATCGGACGAGTTCGCTGGGTCGGCCATCACCACCCGGCACGCGCAGCCAAACTCGCCAAGCTGCTGGCCCACGCTCTCGCGGCACCGTAAACTGACGCGGCGCGGCAACTTCGCCGGGTCTCGGCAAGGACGCGTCGAACCGACCGAAGCACGGCCTGAGCAGGACTTACGTCTGTTCTGCTGATCTTCGGCAAGCGAGCACAGCAACGCGCGTGTGCGACCCGCTGACGTGAGGACAGGGGTCTGCTGCACCGATAGGTGACAGTTTTAGTCACGCGGCCTGACTGGCCAGTGGGGTCATGATGGTCTCGTACTCGATAGGGGTCAACC
>NZ_JBFAAF010000191.1:0-2877 GCF_040639595.1 Micromonospora sp. NPDC023814 | reverse complement strand
AAACTCGTCGAACGACCCACCGCCGAACTCGACACGACCGACGCCGCAGCCGCCTGATCAAGATTTCTCATCCACAAGTCTTGACTATTGCTCCGGCCGCGGCCATGCGTGTCGTTGGCAGCCACAGGCTGTTCACGGCTGATCTGGCGGTGCCGGGTCCTGCTTGTCCTGGCTGTTCTCCTGCGCCATTGTCGCGGCATGGGCAGGAGCAGGAGGCGGAGCACCTGGCGGAAGTCGGACGACGCCTTCGGGAGCAGCGAGAGAAGCCTGGGCATGCTGCGTGCAGCTGGTCGGCCCGTTCGCGTTCGACCTGGAGGTCGGTGAGGAGATGATCCGCTTCGCGGCGGACCTGCGCGACTTCCTCAGTGATCCAGGCCGCCGGCCGGGTTGACCTCAAGCGAGGTTGAGGTAGTCGGATGGGGGCATGCGTGCGATTCAGCTTCACGAGTTCGGTCCCCCCGGAAACCTGGTGCTCGACGACGTGCCGGACCTGTCGCCCGGCCCCGGCCAGGTCCGGATCGCGGTGTCGGCGAGCGGTGTGCACCTGCTCGACACGAGCCTGCGCCGGGGCGAGGACGGCGGCCCGATGTCGCCGCCCGACCTGCCCACGATCCCCGGGCGGGAGGTGGCCGGTGTCGTCGACGAGCTGGGGGAGGGCGTCGACGGGTCGTGGCGCGGCAAGCGGGTCGTCGCGCATCTGGGCATGGTGCCGGGCGGGTACGCCGAGCAGGCGGTCACGTCGGTCGAGTCGCTCCACGTCGTACCGCAGAATCTGACCTGCGCCGAGGCGGTGGCGGCGGTCGGGACGGGCCGGACGGCGCTCGGGATCTTCGACCTGGAGACGCCGACGGCGGACGACGTCGTCTTCGTCCCGTCGGCGGCCGGTGGGGTGGGCTGGCTGCTGGTGCAGGCCGCGCGGACGACCGGCGCCACCGTGGTGGCGGCGGCGCGTGGCGCCGACCGGACGGCGGCGCTGCGCGACCTCGGCGCGGACGTGGTGGTGGACTACGGGCTGCCGGACTGGACCGATCGGGTGCGGGAGCAGGTCGGCGGCCTGAGCCTGGTGTACGACGGGGTGGGCGGTGCGGTGGGTCGGTCGGCCCTGGAGCTGTTGAGGCCGGGCGGCCGGTTCATGATGTTCGGCTGGTCGGCCGGCGAGGCGACCCGGATCGGGACGGACGACGTCATCGGGCGCGGCCTGACCGTGGGCTGGCTGGGGCAGCGGATGCGCGCCCTGCCCGGCGGCATTCCGGCGCTGGCCGCCCGGTCGCTGGAGCTGGCCGGGAAGGGCTGGTGGCGCCCGTTGGTCACGACCTATCCGCTGGCCGACGCCGCGACGGCGCACGCCGACCTGGAGGGGCGCCGGGCGCTGGGCAAGGTGGTGCTGACCGTGGAGCGTTGACCGGGCACCCGGCCGCCCCGCGCGTCGTCGGCGGGGCGGCCGGGTGGGCGGCCGTCAGAGCGCGGCGCGGACCGCCTCGGCCAGCGTGGTCGGCTGCCGGCCGATCAGCTTCGCGAGGTCGTCGCTCTCGACGTCCAGGTCGCCCTGGGCGACGCCCCGGTCGCCGTCGGCGAGCACCTCCGCGTACGCCTGCGGCACGCCGGCGCCGGCGAGCACCTCGGCGTACTTCTCCACCGGGAGGTCGGTGTAGCCGACCTGGCGACCGGTCTGCCGGGACAGCTCCTCGGCCAGCTCGGTCATGGTGATCGGTGCGCCGGCCAGCTCGTACACCCGGTTGGCGTGGCCCTCGGTGGTGAGCACCGCCGCCGCGGCCTCCGCGTAGTCGGCGCGGGTGGCGGCGCCGATCCGGCCGTCGCCGGACGCGCCCACGACGCCGTGCTCCAGGTAGGTCGGGAGCTGCGGGAGGTAGTTCTCGACGTACCAGTTGTTGCGCAGGAGGACGTACGGCAGACCGGAGGAGCGGATCTCCTGCTCCGTCGCGCGGTGCTCGGTGGCCAGGATGAGGCTGGAAGTGTCGGCCTTGGCGATGCTGGTGTAGACGACCAGCCCGACGCCGGCCTCCTTGGCGGCGTCGACGACGTTGCGGTGCTGCTGCACCCGCTGCCCGACCTCGCTGCCGGAGACGAACATCAGCTTCTCGGCCCCGGCGAGGGCGGCGCGCAGCGAGTCGGGGTCGCTGTAGTCGGCCCGCCGCACCGTCACGCCGCGCGCGGCGAGGTCGGCCAGCCGGTCGGTGTCCCGGCCGAGCGCCACGACCTGCCCGGCGGGTACGCCCCGGCGCAGCAGCGAGTCGACGATCAGGCGGCCGAGGTGGCCGGTGGCGCCGGTGACGACGATGGACATGGGGCACTCCTTGCGTACGTGCGGGATGGTGTCTGACGTCATCGGCAACGGGAATGCCACCGCGATACTTCCCGTTGGAGAGTAGGCACCTTGAAGTGCGTGACTTACCGATGGAGAGTGCAGTGCACCCGAACGTCTACGCCCGCAACTGCGGCAGCCGGCAGGTGCTGGACCGGATCGGCGACCGGTGGAGCGTCCTGGTCGTGCTCACCCTCGCCGACGGCACGAAGCGCTACGGCGAGTTGGCCCAGCGGATCGAGGGGGTGAGCCAGAAGATGCTCACCCAGACCCTGCGGGCGCTGGAACGCGACGGCCTGGTGACCCGGACGGTGCACGCGAGCGTCCCGCCGCGGGTCGACTACGCGCTGACCGACCTCGGCCGCAGCCTGCTCGACCTGGTCGCCGGGCTCGAGTCCTGGGCCACCACCCACCTCGACGAGGTGGAGGCCGCCCGCGCCCGCTACGACGCCGAGCCTCGCTAGGTGTACTGCCCAGGGACGTTGGTCAACCTGGTGATGGGCGGCTTGCCGCCGGTTGCGGTGTGGGGTCGGTGGTGATTGTAGTGATGCAGG
>NZ_JBFAAF010000190.1:0-2913 GCF_040639595.1 Micromonospora sp. NPDC023814 | reverse complement strand
CCCACCAACCGTTGGTGGGGAGTCGCTCGCCCACACGGCGAGGATCCACAACACCCCACCGGACACCCGGTGAACGTTAGTGGACACCGCACTAGCCCGTACCGAGTTCCTGCAATCAGCGCTGGTGCGCGGCGGCTGTTGCGGACTTCAGCTCGCGGTGGCCACACGAATGCTGGCCAACCACGTCATCGGCGCCTCGCTCACGGAAGCCACGTGGCACCAGACCACGGACCCTGACGCGAGAGCCGTAGCACGCGACTATGTCGCCGCGAGCGCCAACGCCTATCCGACCCTCAACGCCTCTGGTCACCTCGACGACACCCGATGGGACGACGACCTGCTGTTCGAGGAGGGACTTAACGGCATTCTCTCGACGGCAGCACGGACAGGGACGCCGGAATGACCACGCGCACCACTCAGCTTCTTTGGTTCCGGCTAGCGCTCGACTCCGACGTGTACAGGACGAGGATGGCCTGCACGATCGCGGTGGCGCGGCGTGCGCAGCAACGCAGCTTGGCCAGGATCTTCCAGGTCTTCAGCGTGACGATGGCGCGTTCGCCACGCGGATTCGCGCGTGCGCCCGGTTGACTGCTTCTTGTCGGCGTAGAGGAAGCCGCGGTCACCGACCGGTAGGTAGGTGATGTCGCCGACGTAGCGCTGGTTGACGGCGGGGGCGGTGAAGTCCCAGCCGATCACGTCCGGGGCCTTCGCCGCGGCCGGGTCCGGCACCGTCGTACGAGTTCGCCGGCGCAGTCGTGGACCCCGCACGCCGAAGCGGCGCATCACCCGCGCGACCCGCTTACGGTTGACCAACTGCCCAGCATCGCGCAGCACAGCGGTGATCCGCGGCGGTGACGCCGGCCCGTACGAAGCCGGCACGGTGGTGGACGTCGTGACCCGCTACGGCGGCTGGGCCGGACACGACGCCTACCTCGCCGGGCCAGCGGCCATGGTCACGGAAATGGCCCACCGCCTGGTCGACCTCGGCGTCGAGCCTGACCACATCCGGTACGACCGGCAGTAGGCTCAGCCGGACACCGGCCCGGCGGACGGCGTCCGCCCGCACGGCGGCTGATGTCGTCTTGCTGACGTACTTGCCGCCCTCGCCCCCGTGCTGGCCCACGCGTTCCAGGCCTGTTCGGTGCGGATGACCTCGTCGGTGTCGACCAGGGCGGCCATGCTCGACGCTGTGGTCGCACCCGGGCCGGCGCAGAAGGCGAGAGTGATCTTCCTGACCCCGAGGTGATGCTGGAGGTCTCCGACGGGATGGGCCGGGGCCGACCGCACCGCCGGGCGCCGTGCCCGAGGTGGGCGAGCGGCTCTGCTGCACCCATCCTGTCCGACGCGTTCCCGACGCCCGAGGAGACCCCGTGGACGCATGGCGGCCCGCCGGCGGCGCGCCTACGACGGGCCCGCCGCGAGCGAAGGCGACCCGGCCGAGGAATGGTCCTGAGGTGGCCGGACGGCCCGGGGCGGGGGAGCCGAAGGTCACGGACGGACAGGGGGTTCGGCCCTGACAAGGACCGCCGTGGTGATCCAGGATGAAACGCGACACCAACGGACGTTGCCATCCTCACAGGAGTTCCGACATGAAGCGACGCACCCTGGACCTGCTGTTCAGCATCGGAGGGCTGGGCCTGACCGTCCTGCTGCTCATCGCCGGACTCGTCCTCACCACGAACGCGAACTTCGCCAACGACTACGTACGCGACCAGCTCGGCGCGCAGCACATCACCTTCAAGCCGGCCGACAAGCTGACCGACGAGGAGAAGAAGGCGGCCTGCCTGGTCGAGTACGCCGGCCAGAAGATGACCACCGGCAAGCAGGCCGAGTGCTACGCCAACGAGTTCATCGGGCTGCACCTGAAGTCCATGGCCGGTGGGAAGACGTACGCCGACCTCGGCGCGCCGGAGAGCGAGCTGCGGGCCAAGGTCGAGCAGGCCACGCAGACCAACGACCCGGCCCTGGCCGACCTGCAGAAGCAGTTGGCGGAGGTCAGCGGCCAGCGGGAGACCGTATTCAAGGGTGAGACGCTGCGCGGCATGCTGCTCACCTCGTACGGCTTCAGCGAGTTCGGCCGTAAGGCCGAGCAGGCCGCTCTGGTGACGTTCATCGGGGCGGGGCTGCTCCTGCTGCTGTCGATCGCCGGCCTGGTGCACGCCTTCCGCACCCCGGCCACCGAGGCGTTCGCCGCTCCCGAGCCGGCGAAGAACCGCATCACCGCCTGACCGCTGCCGACCCGGGCGCCCCCGGTCTCCTCCACCCCTCAGGAGGCCGGGGGCCCCGCGTGCGCGGCGGCACGACTGGCCGGTCCGCAGCGTGGCCCGGTGACGCGCAGAATCGGGCTCGACCCTCATGCAACGGCAGGAGGGAGCCCTGGGGTCCCTGCCTGACCGGGGAGGATGCTGAACTCACCGACTGCGCCGACGGGACCGGGCGGCTATCCGAAGCGGTCAGCGAGCTTCGTCAGCTTGGTGACGTACGCCGGCCAGTCGTAGTCGTGAGGGATGTTGGTGTTCTCCCGCCGCAGGCCGATCGCCGTGTCGTGCTGCTCGCGCATGATGTCGGCGTGACCGGCGTGACGAGCGAGGTCGCAGGTCACGTGGACGATGATCCTTTGCAGCGTCACTGCCTGTCCACCTGGCCGCCACCACGACACCCGCCCCGGCGCGTCGAGCGGTAGCTGTTCGATCGTCTGATCCGCGAACACCCCGACGCGGCGATACAGGTCGATCAGCCCATCCTTCGTCTCCTCCTCCCGCGCGTACCAGTCTGCCTGCGGGTCATCCTCGAACGCCTCCATGGGGACCAGTTCCTCAGCCTCGATCCACCGATGACTGTCGGGTCGGCGGGGCCCCGGAGATAGAAAGTGCCCTCTGAGCTGGAAGGATAGGAGTTGCGACGCTTCTATCT
>NZ_JBFAAF010000189.1:0-2926 GCF_040639595.1 Micromonospora sp. NPDC023814 | reverse complement strand
GCAAGTCTCTGGGGTGGAGAAGCCAGCAGAAGCCCTGAACGAACACCTAGAATCGATCCAACGAGCCGGTGTTGCAACGACTCCTTGAACCTAAGGAGTACACCTCGGCCGACTTCGCCAGAGCCTGCGCCCGCTGGAAGGTACGCCAGTCAATGGGCAGGGTCGGATCATGCTTCGACAACGCCGTCGCCGAGGCCACCTTCTCCACCATCAAGGTCGAGTACGTACACCGCCGCCACTTCCGCACCCGCACCGAGGCCCGCCTGAAGATCGCCACCTGGATCGCCGACTTCTACAACCAGCGTCGCCGGCACTCCGTCTGCGACTGGCGATCACCCATCGACTACGAACGATCAGAGGCCCGCGCCCTGGAGGCCCGGGCCGCATAACGGAACCCTCCACGCTCCCAGGGGATTGACAATCCGATGGCGCCGGATGCGAAGCGAACGCGGGAGACCAGCGCGCCCAACACCGTCCGGGCACGCGGCTGAGCATGTACAACCCATGCTCAGTCTTTAGGAACGGTATCCGGCGACGCACCGAGCCAGCACGCGCGCCGCCCGCGGTGATCCCTCCGCGGCGACCTCGTACATCATTGTGGGGGCGAGCTGGTGCGGGCCTGGCGCGGCCAGCCGGCCCCGTCGGCGCCAACCCCGAGATATCGGTGACGAGCTGGACCCTGGCCGAGCGGTGACGGTCGTCGCGGCCGCGCGTCGCTCAGGCGGTGATCGTCACCTTGTCGATGTCCGGAGCCGGCCCGTTGTTGAAGAAGCGCAGCCTCACCTCGCCCGCCGGGACGTCCGCGGTGACCTGGAAGGTCCGCGGCACCTCCCATCCGGCGCCGTCGACCAGGCGGACGACCGGCGCTCCACCGTTGATGCTGAGCTGGACCCCCCGCGGGCCGTCAGTCTCGTACGTCACGGTGATCGTGCGTTCGCCACCGACCGGGACGTCGGCCACGACCGTCAGGTCGTCCTCCTTGAAAATGTAGGCCACGCGGGCACCGCCCGCGCAGGGCGCGCATGGCACCGCCTTGGTTCCACCCCGCAGGATGTTCCCCGGGGCCTCGGCCTCGACCGCGATCGTCCTGAATGGCGGTGCCGGCGGCCCGGTGGGTGGTCGAGGGGCCGACGAGGTGGACGGCCGTGCGGTCGGGGCGGTGGTCCGGCGCGGCGTGCCGGTGACGGCGGGCGTCGCCGACGGCGATGCTGACGGCGTCGGCGACGCCGTGGCCGGCGCCTCCGCGGTCGGCGAGGCCGGAGCCGTCGACGGAACGGGTCCGGCTCGGTCATCGTCGCCGCCGGTGAAGCCCGCGCCGGGGATGACGAGGTTCGCGGTGATGACGGCGGCGGCCAGGCAGAGCAGCGCCGCCGCCCAGGCACGGCGGTCCAGCCGCAGGGACACCGGGGCCGCTGGCCCCGCGGTGTCAGGATTATGGTCGGGGGAGGGGCCCGTCCGGTGTTGGCCGGTGGGGTTTCGATCTCGTCTCATCGCGTCGTTGAAGGTACCTGTCTCGTGGCTCAGAGGCGAGGGTGAACCCGTGCCCGCGTACCCGGTGGGTGGCGTGTTCAGACCGCGTTGCTCGCGTGTGGCGTCCCCGGTAGGTTCTTGCGCCCAGGACGCCTACGGCCGACGAAGGATCACCGGTGCAAGCAATGACAACCGCCGCAGCGAACCGCGGGATCGACCGCGCGGTCGCGACCGTCGCCCTCAGCCGCGCCGTCCTGCTCATGCGAGGTGCGGCGACCGCCGCGACGGCCCTGGCCACGGTACGGCTCGCCGACGACCTCGCCGCCACCGCGCGTACGCTCGGCATCGTGGTGGCCGCCACCGTCCTCGGCGTCGCCGTCCTTTCCCGCTGGCCCGGCGCGTTCCGGCACCGGGTGCTCGTCGTGGTGGCGGACACGGTGGTGGTCGCGGCGTTACTGGTCACCGATGGCGGCGTCGCCTACTTCTCCTATGCGGCGGGGGCCTGCGCTCTGGCCGGCGTACTCTATGGAATGTCCGGTGTGTCCATTTGGGCCGCACATGCCGCACTCGGCTACACGGTCGCGGTCGTGATCCTGCGGCGGGTTGCCGCCCCGGTCGACGTCGCCGCTTTCGTGATGGCGTTCCCGGTCGTCAACGTGCTGGCCGGGCTCGGCGGCGCGGTGGCCATGGGGGCGTTGACCCGGTACGTCGACCTGATGGTCACCACCGCGGCCCGTGCCCAACGGTCGGCCGCCGCCTCCGAACGCGCCCGCCTCGCCCGTGAGCTGCACGACTCCGTCTCCAGCACACTGCGGGGCGTGTCGTTCGCGGCGCTGGCCCTGCCGTCGTCCCTGCGCCGCAGCCCCGATCTCGCCGAGCAGCTGGCGGAGACGGTCTCCCGTGGCGCCGCCGCGGCGGCTGACCAGGCCCGCGACCTGATCGAAGGGCTGCGCCTGGACGACCCGACCAGGACCCTCGCGGACGCGGTCGAGGACTACTGCCGGCGGTGGAGCGCGCGCACCGGCACACCCACCCGCCTGCGTCTGACCGACGCGGCGGACCAGCCGATCGCCGTGCGCTACGAGCTGATGCGGATCCTGCGGGAGGCCCTGGAGAACGTGGACCGGCACGCCGAAGCCGCCGGGGTCAACGTGTCGCTCGGCCCGGCGCAAGGGGCCGGGTTCGTGATGGTGATCCAGGACGACGGTCGCGGCTTCGCGCCGGCGCCGCCCTCGACGTTGCTGGCATCCGGCCACTACGGCCTGGTCGGAATGCGGGAACGCGCGCTGGCCATCGGCGGCGTCCTGGAGTTGGAGTCCGCTCCCGGTCGTGGCACGACGGTTTCGGTGCGGCTGCCGTCTTAGTACTCCAGCCGCACCTGGTGAAGTCGGAGTCTTCGCTGGTAGTGGGCTGTTTTGGCGCGGTACTGGTGCCGGCGTCGCCATCGTGACCATCG
>NZ_JBFAAF010000188.1:0-2944 GCF_040639595.1 Micromonospora sp. NPDC023814 | reverse complement strand
CCGAACCGGTCGACCTGCCGGCCGTCGACGCCTCCGAACCGGCGTTCGTCATCTACACGTCCGGCTCCACGGGCACCCCGAAGGGCGTCGTGCTGAGCCACGACAAACTGACCAACTTCCTCGCCTGGATGGCCGACGAGTGTGCGGTGGACTCGGACAGCCGGATGCTGCACTGCTGCGCGCCGGTGTTCGACGTGGCGTTGGGCGAGATCTTCACTGCCCTCACCTCCGGCGCCCGCGTCGTGGTCTGCTCCCGCGACGACCTGCTCGACGCCCGCCGGCTCACCGACCTGATCGCCAAGGAGCAGGTGACGCACGCCTTCTGCCCGCCCACCAACCTCGCCGCGGTCGACCCCGCCGACTGCCCGAGCATGTCCTGCGTGACCCTCGCCGGGGAACCCATCCCGCCCCACATGGCCCAACGGTGGCTGGCCGCCGGCGCCCGCCTGGTCAACGCGTACGGGCCGGCCGAAGCCGCCGTCGCGTGCACGTGGTTCGACGCCTCAGCCGGGTGGGGCGGGGCGTACGTGCCGATCGGGCGCCCCATGCCGAACCGGCAGATCCGCGTGGTCGACCCGAACCTGAACCTCATGCCCATGGGCGTACCCGGGGAAATCCTCATCACCGGCTTCGGCGTCGCCGACGGCTACCTCAACCGCCCAGAGCTGACCGCCCAACGCTTCGTCACCGACCCGCACAATGGCGGCCTCGCCTACCGCACCGGCGACCTCGGCCGATGGAACACCACCGGCGCCCTCGAAATCCTCGGCCGCATGGACCACCAGGTCAAGGTCAACGGCATCCGCATCGAACTCGGCGAAATCGAAACCGTCCTCGCCCAACACCCCGACGTCGGCGCCGCCGTCGTCACCCGCCGCGAAGACCGCGGCGTCGCCCGCCTCATCGGCTACGTCACCGGCCGCGACGGCCGCACCCCCGTCACCGCGGAGCTACGGGACCACGCCGCCGCCGTGCTGCCCTCCTACATGGTGCCCGCAGTCATCATGGTCCTCGACCGCTTCCCCGTCGGAGGCACCGGCAAGATCGACCGACGGGCACTGCCCGAACCCGGCTCGCAGCGCCCCGACCTGGACGTGGCGTACGTGGAACCGACGACGGACGAGGAACGGCTCGTCGCGGGGGTGTTCGCGGCGGTACTCGGGCTGGACCGGGTCGGCGTACGGGACGGCTTCTTCCATCTCGGCGGCACGTCGTTGCAGTCGGCCGCGGTGGCCGCGGGCATCGACGAGGCCGCGAACGTCGTCGTGCCCGTGTCGCAGATCCACCGCACGCCCACCCCGCACGGGCTGGCCCGCTGGCTGGCCACCGCCCCCCGCCGCCCCAGGGCCGAGCCGACGCCGGCCGTCACCGGCCGCCCCGGCCCCGCCAAGCCCATTCCGCTGACCCTGTCGGTCGCCAAGTGCGTCTGGCTTCCCTTCGAACTGGTCTGCCCGACCACCTGGTGGATCGAGGGTGAGCTGGACCTGCGGGCGCTGATGGCCGCACTCGGCGACGTGCACCGCCGACACGAGGCACTGCACGCCCGCTACCGACGCGTCGACCCGCCCGTGGCACTCATCCCGCCGAACCCCGGCATGCCCCAGCTCCGGCTGCTCACCGACGCCACCAGCGAACAGGAAGCCCTGGACCAACTCGCCGAAGCAGTTCAGCAGCCTCTCGACTACACCCAGGGCCGCAACTGGCGGGCCGCCCTCATCCGCGAGAAGTCCACCGGCCGGACCCTGTTCGGCATCGGCATCCACCACATCGCCTTCGACGGCTGGTCGCACTCACTGCTGGTGCGCGACCTCGGCCACGCCTACGCCGCCCGGCTCGCCGGGGCGGCCCCGGTGTGGGCGGGGCCGGCGACCACGCTGCGGCAGTCCTACGACGAATACACCCGGCTGCGTGACGCCGCCGACCTCGAAGCCCAGCGATCGTACTGGCGCGAACAACTCCGCGGCCTCCCCCGCCAGGGCCACGGCCAACCTCAGGCGCCCCTGGAACAGGCCCTCGCGTGGGGCCCGAAGGCCGGACACATCGTCACCGTCACCCCCGAGGTCATGCGCGGCTGGGACGACGCCGCCCGGCAACACCGGTTCAGCCGCTCCAGCTACTTCGTCGCCGCGTACGCCTCCGCGCTGCGCGCCATCCACCAGCAGGACGACATCGGCCTGCTGATGATCGTCGCGCGGCGCGGCAGCCGCATCCTCGACTCCGCCTTCACCACCCGGATCAACTCGAACTGCGTCCGGGTCCGTTTCGACGGGCCGGAGGCGGGCCTGCTCCGGCACGTCCAGCAGACCGTCGACGAGCTGATGGCGGCCCAGGACATCCCGTTCTCGGAGACCGCCGCCGACCCGGCCGTCGGCCTGCCCGGCGAGGTGGTCGCCAGCGTGCCCGGCTTCGCCTACCAGGACAACGTGGTGCTTCCGCTGGAACTGCCCGGCTGCCGCACCGAGGAGGTCGTCGAGCCGTACGCCCGAGAGGTGATGAGCGGCCTCACCGTCGAGGCGATCCCCCGGGACGACGACGCCCTCCTGCGCATCACCATCCGCACCGACCTGATCCCGTTCACCATCGCCGAGCAACTGGGCGCCCACATGCTGCGCTTCCTCGAAGCCGGACCCCAGGTGGACCGCACCACCGCCTGAAGGCTCGCCCCGTACCCCTCATGCCGTGGACGCGGACGGCCGCGCCGACGGAGTTCCTGGTTCCTGATCCGGCCGTCCCCCGTGCGGGTGGCGCCGGTCCTGATCGGAGGTTGGCTCATGTCTGTCGGGTTCGTTCGTGGTCAGGCCCAGGCTGCGCAGTTTGGCGGGACCGGAACTGACTTCGAGGTCCTCGACCTGGTGGGTGATCTGCGTCGGCCGGCGGTGTGGCCGGCTCGGGCGGCGTCGGTGTTTCGGGCGCTGTCCTCGTCGTTGCCTGTCGGGGCGGCCGG
>NZ_JBFAAF010000187.1:0-2999 GCF_040639595.1 Micromonospora sp. NPDC023814 | reverse complement strand
CGCGCACGGCCGCAACATCATGCACGCCCTCACCGAACTCGCCACCGGCCGTCCCTGGCTACCCGCAACCGGAACGACCACCTGATCAGTCACTCTCGGGCTAGCTTGGACCAAGACGGAGGCACTCCAACTGCTGTACGGGGCGGCGATTCTGGGATGGCTGTCGGCCGGATTCTATGTCATCCTCTGAACGCTGCAACCTCTGCGAGGGACGTCATCGCAACCCTCACGCAAGCTACCTCGATAGATTCCGCTATCGGCATGTCCGGACATCGATCAGCGCAGCCCCTCGTGACGCTGCATGGTGCGCGAATCGCGGCATGAGCGGGCACCTGATCGAGCGCGCGTTCACACGGTCCCTCGGTGCGAGCCTGGCGTGCCTGAGAAGTTGTTCGACCACCCAGGCCTGTCGGTGCCCGGGAAGGCAACTACAGCGTGAGTCAAGATGTACTCAACGGCGCCACCGGCCAACTGGCGGAAACTGCTGACCGCCGGCCCGGCACCCCACCGCCGTACGCGCTCCGGTCGACTGACCGTCGGCCACCGGGTCTGTGACCGTGCGGACAGCCGGAAACGCGTTTCTCCGATTGGCGTTCGCTGCGTAGGATCTCCGGCGATCAAGGGGGACGAAACGGTGGGCGATTTCCAGCAGTTCGTGACGGATGTGACTTCGCGTCTGTCCATGATGTCCAGGGGTGAGTTGTACGCCGTCGGCGACGGTCTCGACCGGGACTCGCTCTGGCTCACCTTTCTCGATTCCTTCCCCGCCGGCAGCAATCTGCGGTTTCGTGAGCGATCCGAGTACGACTGCTCGACCTGCCGCGGTTTCATCAAGCACTTCGGCAACGTCGTCGAGATCGACGACGGGCGGGTCCGTACCGTCTGGTCCGGGGTGTCGGCATCCGACCCGGTCTTCTCCGTCGTCGCCGCCGCTCTGGACGAGTTCGTTCTTTCGCTGCCGTTGTCCACCATCTTCCGGTCCACTCAGGCGCAGTACGGGACGAAGACGACCCGAACGCTGCGCGACGGCCAGGTCGAGGTGTGGCACCATCTGCACGGCCGGGTGGAGAAGCGGCATCGCATCGAGGACGTCGGCGCGGCACAGGGCAACTTTGACGCCGCGGTGCAGGTCTTCCAGCGTGGCCTGGCCGAGCTGACCCGGCACGCTCTGGACACCGTCGTCGACCTCGTCGACGACAACGCCCTCTACCGCGGCGCGGAGCATCGCCGGGCGGTGACCGAGTTCCGCTCGCTGCAGAACCGGTGGACCCAGGCGACCGACCGACGTGCCTTCGTCTTCGCCAACGCCATGAACCCGGCGGCCCGGTTCCGCAACACGGTGATCGGCACCCTCGTCCAGGATCTCTCTGCGGGCGTCGACCTGGAGCAGGCGGTCCGGTCGTTCGAGGCGAAGGTAGCGCCGCAGAATTACCAGCGCCCCACGGCGTTGATCACCCCGGGCATGGTCAAGGCCGCCATGAGGACCATTGCCGAGCTGGGTATCGAGGAGTCGTTGCAGCGACGGTTCGCCCGGCTGTCTGATGTGTCGGTCACCAACGTGCTGTGGGTCGACAACGACACCCAGGCACGGATGAAGGACGGCATCGAAGGGCTGCTCATGCAGGCGGCCACCATCCGGTCGTCAGGCGGGCTCCTTCGCGACGCCAAGCCGGAGGAGATTCCCGTGGTCTCCTTCATGAAGGACATCCTGCCCGGCGCCGCCACCATCGACCTGTGGGTTGCCAACACCTACGAGCCGCACCTCGTCAGCCTCACCACCGGCAGGTGCCCGGCTGCTCCGCGGTTGTTCAAGTGGGACAACGATTTCGGCTGGTCGTACGGCGGCAACGTCACCGACTCGATCAGGGAGAAGGTCAAGCGGGCCGGCGGCAACGTCACCGGCAAGCTGCGGGTGAGCCTGTCCTGGTTCAACCACGACGACCTAGACCTGCACGTGTACGAACCCAACGGCGACCACATCTGGTACCAGGAGAAGCGCAACAAGCTGGACGTCGACATGAACGCCGGCGGGACGCTCTCCCGCGAGCCGGTGGAGAACGTCACCTGGACCGACCGTGTCCCCGACGGTGAGTACCGGCTCGAGGTGAACCAGTACCGCAAGCGGGACAGCACCCAGGTCGGCTTCGTGATCGAGACCGAGAGCAACGGGAAGATCGAGCATTACAGCCACGAGCGCGCGGTCGGCCACAAGGAGACCGTCGAGGTGGGCCGGATGACGGTCGCCGGCGGGGTGATCACCGCTTTCCGGCCGGGTAAGGACGTGCAGCCGGGCAGTGCGGGCAAGGAGTTGTGGGGCATCACCACCGAACAGTTCGTACCGGTGTCCACCATCATGTATTCGCCGAACTACTTCGACGACAACGAGGTCGGCAACCGGCACTACTTCTTCATGCTGAAGGGGTGCGTGAACGACCAGCCGACGCGGGGGATCTACAACGAGTTCCTCCGCAGCGACCTGCAACCGCACCGCAAGGTGTTCGAGGTTCTCGGCGATCGCACCAGGTGCGAGCCGTCTCCGGATCAGCTGTCCGGCCTCGGCTTCAGCTCCACGGTCCGCAGCTCTGTGGTCGCCAAGGTGACCATGACCGGCGGCCGGCGCCGCCTCATCAGCATCCAGTTCTGATTCCCTACCCAGATATTCCAGAGAGGCTGCCGTGACCATTTTCGAGAAGGCCACACGGGAGAAGTTCCGCTATCCGTCGGCCAAGGGACTGCTGACCACTGAACAGCTGTGGGAGCTTCCGCTGACCGCCAAGTCCGGCTTCAGCCTCGATGATGTGGCCAAGGCGGTCAACGCCGAGCTCAAGGCCGTCGACACCGAGTCGTTCGTGGCCACCGAAGCCAATCCGGCCAAGGCAACCTTGGAGGCCAAGCTGGAGGTCGTGTGACTGATCAGGTGGTCGTTCCGGTTGCGGGTAGCCAGGGACGGCCGGTGGCGAGTTCGGTGAGGGCGTGCATGATGTTGCGGCCGTGCGCGG
>NZ_JBFAAF010000186.1:0-3000 GCF_040639595.1 Micromonospora sp. NPDC023814 | reverse complement strand
TGTAGCGGTTCCAGGTTCCACCGGCAGCGGCGTGGTGGCGTTGGGTGGTGGTGTGGTGGAAGCCGAGGGCCTGGGCGACGATCGGTGCCGGGGCTTGGAGGACAAGTTGGTGCAGTGCGGCCAGGCGGCCGGGAACGGTGGGGACGCCGAGGTCGCGGATGAACGGGGCGATCGTGCGGGTGGTCGACGGTTGGCCGGCACGGCGTCCGGGGAACAGCCAGCGGGCGTTGCGGTTCGTGGCGGTGCGCATGTTGGTGCGCGCTGGTCACGTAGCGCCAGCAGTAGGTCGGCGACGGGTTCCGGGACCGGCGTTGGCGGGTCGCCCAACCGGAGCAGGACGTCGGGGCCGGTGGTGTCGATGTCGTCGATGGTCAGGCGCAGGATGCGCCCCGAGCGGTTGGGCGTAGAGAAGCAGCAGGATCGCGGCGACGCGGGCGCGGAGCTCGCCGGTGTCGTCGGTGATCAGCTTGCGGAGTAGTCCGATGCGGCGGTGCTGCGTGATCGGGGATCGCTGGCCGGGCCGGTGCGCAGCAACGTGTAGCCGTGGCATGTGTCCGGCGTGGGCGGCCCACGTGAGGAACGGTTTGAGGAGCTGCCGCTGACGCGGCTGATGGGTGACGATCCAGCGGTCCAGGTCGTCCTGCCCGAGCCGGGCAAGGGTGAGTCCCTGCTCCTGGATCCCGGCGAGGAAGTCACCAACCCGCAAGACTTGCTGTCCGAGTTCGCTGCGGGTGTGGCGGCTCACGGGCCCGCGTTCGGCGCGGCGGCGCAGCCAGGGCAGTAGATGCCAGGTGGTGTACTGGCGCAGCAGCCGGCGCTGTTCGGTGTCGGTGATGGTGTCCAGGTGCTCGGGCAACCATCTCTCGAACAGCAGGATCTGCTTGTCGATCGGGGGCAGGACATCGCACTGCATGAGCAGTTCCCGCAGGTGAGCGGCGGCCCGCCATGGTTGCAGGCGGTGGAACGCGTCGTGGCTCAGTTCGATGTCAGCGCGGCCCGGACCTCGTAGCAGATCAGCGGCCGGGGCGGGGTGGCCGTGCCGGGAGGAGATCCAGGCCAGGCCGGTGAGCGGGTTGTTCATGCTGGTCAGCAGCTCGGCCAGCGGTGCCAGCTCGGGGCGGATGCGACCGGCCGTCGTCGAGGAGTTCGGCGACGCGCCGGGTGAACGTGCAGCGGGTGCACCGGCGGCCGGCGTGCAGCTTGCCCTCCTGCCCGCACTCGGCGCAGGCATACGAGATGGAGAATCCGGCGCAGCTGGTGCAGATCGGACCCTGGTCCTCGGTGCGCCGTCCGGTCAGGACCCGGTCGTCGCCGCAGCCGGGGCAGCGACCGTGGGCACGGAACGCCCGGTCTTGGCAGGTGCGGCAGACCCGCCCGTCGGGCCACCGGGCGGTGGAACTGCTGCGTCGGCCGCAGCGGGCGCAGTCGCGGACGAACCAGCGTTCGTACTGCTCGGCGGTGGCGTAGGGACGGTCCATCAGTCGGGGCGCACGCGGGCCCGCCGGGGCCGGACCGTGGCCAGGTCCACCGGCGCCGGGGCCTCACCGGCGGCCGCCTTGCGCGGCGCGACGTTGGCCGCCGTCGTGACGACCAAATCGGCGGGGGTGACCTCCAAGATGTCGCACAGCGCGGCCAGCACCGGCAGTGACAGCCTCTCCGGGGTGCCGGTCACGAGGCGGTGGACCTGGGAGGAGGACAGGTCGATGCCACGTTCGTGCAGCAGCGGCACCAGTTCGGTGGCGGTGAACACGCCGCGGGCGGCCATCATCTCCCGCAGCCGCCACCGGTAACTGACCTGGCGTTTCATGCTCATCGGGCCCTCCGTGCCGGTCGTAGTGCCGCGTTCATGGTCGCGTCGAGAGCCTGCCGCAGAGTGCGGGTGCGGAAGTCCGACGACACGCACGTGTAGATCGCCGTCGTCGAAGCGTGTTCGTGGCCGACCTGCTGCTGCACGAACAACGGATCCCAGCCTGCCTCGATCAGATGGGTGACATACGAGCGGCGCAGCGAGTGGAAGTCCAGCCCGGCGTCCAGGCCGAGGGCGTCGCGGTAGGCCGACAGCCGCGCGTTGAGCTGGGCCAGCCCGACCCGCGGCGCCCGTTCCGAGGGCCACAGCGCCGCGTTGCCTTCGGCGGCCAGCAGCGGCCGGATCTGCTCGATCCACTCGGCGAGGACTTCCGGCACCCATGCCCAGACGGTCAGCACGCTGCGCCGTTTCGGCGGCGAGCCTTTCATCGCCTTGCCGTGGCGGACGTAGAGCACGCCGTACTCGCCGAACTCGTCGGCGTGCGGATTGCGGCCGAAGTCGGCCACGTCGAGCATCCGGGTCTCGTTGCGCCGCAGCCCGTACCCGTAGGCAACCTTGAACAAGGGTGGCGTCGCGGAACGCCGGCAGCCAGCCCTTGCGCCCGGCCGCCCGGATCCGGGTGACCTGCTCGTCGGCGTAGTCCAGCAGGGCCTGCATCTCGTCGAGCGTGAACGCGCGCTTGGCCGGGTCGTCCTCGGCCGCGGCGACGTGGACCGCCGCGTTCCACTCGTGGACCACCTGCACCGGGTGCGTACCGAAGCGCTGCTCGCACTCACCGACCCAGCCGTAGGCCGGGTCGGTCAGGTACGCGCAGAACAGCCGGACCGCCTCCTGATAGCCACGCAGCGTCGAGCGGCGCACCCGGCGCACGGCCCGTAAATCGATGCACCACTCGTCGACCAGCTGCGGGGTCCACCGCCACGGCAGCGCCTGCGCGTGCTCGGCGAACGCCCGAACCGATCGCTGCCGGCTCTCCCCGGTGCCGAAGGACAGGTTCCGAGCGAGCTGCTGGTTACGCCACCCGTCGAGCATCGCGGTGAAGACCTGCTCGTCCGGCCGCAGCAGCCGCACACCGTCGGCCAGCTGCAGGGCAGCCGAGCCCGGCGCGGCGCGTTCCACGTCCACCGACAGTGACCTCCCGCCACTCGCATTAGATGCGAGATCGTCGCATCCAATGCGACCCGCTTGTCAAA
>NZ_JBFAAF010000185.1:0-3005 GCF_040639595.1 Micromonospora sp. NPDC023814 | reverse complement strand
CCGCCAATCCGGAACCTGGGTCGGCGTCCGTCGTCCGTCGACCGCGGTTGAGCTGCCACTCAACCGCGGTCGACTCCGAACGCGGGGCGGGCGGCGGGTCGTCGCCCGCTCCGGTCCAGTCCCGATCCGCAGACCAGATTCAGGAGGGTCCATGATACGACGATGGGTACCGCTCGCCGTGGCGACGGCGGTCCTTGCCACCGCCGCAGGGTGCGGTGGCGATGCCGGCCCGACGTCCGGCGCGCCGGACGCGAACCTTGCCGGCAAGACGGTCGAGGTGGCGGCCACGTGGTCCGGTGCCGAGCAGGCGAACTTCCAGGCGGTGCTGGACGCCTTCGCCGCGAAGACCGGCGCGACGGTGAAGTACACCTCCGGCGGCAACGATCTGCCGGTGCTGCTCAACAGCCGGATCGCCGGGGGTTCGCCGCCGGATGTGGCGCTGATCTCGCAGCCCGGGGTGGTGGCCGAGTTCGTGAAGCGGGGCGCGATCAAGCCGCTGACCGGTGATGCGGCCGCCGCGATCAAGGCCAACTACAGCTCTGCCTGGCAGGAACTGGGCACCGTGAACGGGCAGCTCTACGGCGTCTACTTCAAGGTGGCCAACAAGTCGGTGATCTGGTACCGGGTCGACAGCTTCACCGACGCCGGGGTGCAGCCGCCGAAGACCTGGGACGAGCTCAAGACGGTCTCCGCCGCGCTCGCCGACTCCGGGGTGACGCCCATGGTGGCCGCCGGTGGCGACGGGTGGGTGCTGACCGACTGGTTCGAGAACACCTACCTCCGGGTCGCCGGCCCGGAAATGTACGACAAGCTGGCCAAGCACGAGATCCCCTGGACCGACCCCAGCGTGGTCAAGACGCTGACCCTGCTGGCCGACTACTGGCGTACGCCGCGCTTCCTGGCCGGCAACCCGACGCAGACCGCCTTCACCCAGGCGATCGCCGACGTGTTCGGCAAGTCGCCGAAGGGAGCGATGCTGTTCGAGGGCGACTTCGTCGCCTCAGAGATCAACAAGCTGGGTGAATTGAAGGTCGGCGAGTCCGCGAAGTTCTTCGACTGGCCGTCGGTCGACGGCTCGAAGCCGGCGGTGGTGACGGCGGGCGACCAGGCGGTCGCCTTCAAGGACACGCCTGAGGCGAACGCACTGATGGCCTTCCTCGCATCGCCCGAGGCGGCGAAGATCATGGCGGCCAAGGGCGGGTTCATCTCGGCGAACTCGGGACTGGACGTCGCGACGTACGCGGACGACACCACCCGGGAACTCGCCGAAGCGGTGGTGAAGGCCGAATCGCTGCGCTTCGACCTGTCGGACCTCACGCCGCAGACGTTCGGCGGTGGGACCAGCGCCCACCTGTGGGTGCTGCTGCAGGACTTCCTGGCCAAGCCGATCGCCCCTGAGGCGTTGGCCCAGCAGCTCGAGGCCGCCGCGAAGAAGGACTTCGGAGGCAACTGATGACGATCACGCCCGACCCGGCCCAGGGCATCCGTCCGTCCCCTGCCCGAACAACGATCGGCCGGGCGAGCGTGGCCGATGGCCCCGGCGGCTCACGGCACGCCGCCGGCGGCCCGGGCCACCGGGACGCCCCCGGCGGCCCACGGACCACCGCCGGGACCACCGCCGGGACTGCGGCCCGCCGACGGTCGCGGGAGACCCGCCTGATGGTCGCGCTCTTCCTCGGCCCCGCCCTGGTGCTGCTGCTGGTGCTGGTCTGCTATCCCATCGTCTACACGCTGTGGCTCAGCTTTCGCAGCGGTGACGGATCGAGGTTCGTCGGCCTCGACAACTACGTCACCATGTTCACCTCGCCGAACACCCGGCGAGCCATCCTGAACAACCTCGTCTGGGTGATCGTGGCGCCGGCCGTGGCCACCACCCTCGGGCTGATCTTCGCGGTGTTGACCGAGCGGCTGCGCCGGTCGGCCGTGCTCAAGGCGGTCCTGTTCATGCCGATGGCCATCTCGTTCCTGGCCGCCGGCGTCACCTTCCGGCTGGTCTACGACGAGAACCCGGACCGCGGCGTGCTCAACGCGGTCGCGGTGTCGGTGCACGACGCCTTCGAGTCCCCGTCGCGCTACCACGGCGTGGATGCCCGAGAGCAGGGCGAGCTGGCGCCGGTGAACGGCGGCTTCGAGTCCAGGGGGCCGGCGAACCCGGGTGAACCCGTCCACCTCGCCCTCGTGGGTCTGCCGCCGGACCGGATCCCGACCGACGCCAAGCCGGCCACGGCACCCACCGGCGGCCCCGGCCTGCAGGGGGTGGTGTGGCTCGACTTCACCCGCGGCGGCGGCGGCCAGGCGGGGATTGTCGACGCCGGCGAGGTGGGGTTGCCCCAGATGACCGTCGAGGCGGTGGCCGACGGGGGCAGGGTGGTCGCCACCACCCGGACCGACGCCGCCGGGCGGTTCGCGTTCCCCGAACTCACCTCCGGCCCATACGTCATCCGGCTGCCCGCCGACAACTTCACCGAGCCGTTCAACGGCGTCACCTGGCTCGGGCCTTCACTCATCACTCCCGCCGTCATCGGGGCGTACATCTGGATCTGGGCCGGCTTCGCCATGGTGCTGGTGTCGGCCGGGCTGGCCGCCCTGCCTCGGGAAGCACTCGAAGCGGCCCGGATGGACGGCGCGAGCGAGTGGCAGACATTCCGGCACGTGACCGTGCCGCTGGTCCGGCCGGTGCTCGTCGTGGTCCTGGTCACCCTGACAATCAACGTCCTGAAGATCTTCGACCTCGTCTACGTGCTCGCACCCGAGTCGTCCCAGGACGACGCGACCGTGGTCGCCCTGGAGATGTACCGGGTGTCCTTCGGCGGCGGCCTCGACTACGGGCTCGGCAGCGCCCTCGCGGTCCTGCTGTTCGCCCTGGTGCTCCCCGCGATGCTGTTCAACATTCGGCGCCTGAGGAGGGATAGCTGATGAGCCACGCCACCATCGACGCCGTACCGGAACTGATACCCGCCGGTACCGCGCGGGGCGGCCGGCCGCGACCGGGACCGTGGACCCGG
>NZ_JBFAAF010000184.1:0-3275 GCF_040639595.1 Micromonospora sp. NPDC023814 | reverse complement strand
CGGGGGGGGGGCGGGGGCCCGGACAGCGAGGGGCGCGCGCGAGCGGCCGGGCCGGCGCGCGGGCGGCCGCCGCGCCGCCCCCGCGGCGGCCGGCGCCGCGGCGGCGGCAACGCTCACCGTCAAGGCGACGACACCCACGGCCCGGCCGAACCGGGCCCATCGGTGGTGGACAGACATGGGATTTCCTTCCGCGAATGCGTGGTCTGCACGGATCGTGGCAGCGCATCGTCTCGCGGAATACGGATCACGGCTGGCGGTTCTGCGCCTTGGCGGTACTTCGCCACTTTCCGATCATTGCGCCGGCCACGTTGTGATCGCGGCGAGATGTTGCTGTTCAGCGCCCGTAGGTTGAGGACGGCTTCGGCACCCCCCAGGCCCCCAGCGGGCGCCGGTGATGTCCATCCGGTCTTTGATCAGATGCCGGCAGGCTCCTTCGGCCACGCCGGTGGCGATCGGCCATCCGGGCGACAATGCTGGCAACCCTCACAGGTGAGATGTGCGAAGGTCGTGACGGCCCGCTCGGTGTGTCGGGTCGTCGTCGACCTGGGGTCCGGCTTCGAGGAAGCGCAGCATGGACGCGGCCAACACCTCGGCGACAGGGGGCGGGACCAGGTCGGTGCGGACGGTGACGCGCAGGAGGACGTCCTCTTCGCCGGGAAGCACCTCGATGAGGCAGGCGCCCGACCACTCCCGGGCGTACGGCTCGACGACCTCCGCGGTGCGGCAGCCGGGCAGTTCCAGCGGAAGGACGACGTTGTCCTGGTAGGCGAAGGCGGGCAGGCTGTTGGCCACCTCGCGGGACAGGCCGACGGCCGGGTCGGCGGCGCTCTCCAGGAAGGGGACGTCCTGGGCGGCCATCAGCTCGTCCAGGGTCTGCTGGACGGCCCGCACCAGATCCTTCTCCGGCTCGTCGAACCGGACCCGGAGGCAGTTGGTATTGATCCTGCTCGTGAAGGTGGAGTCGAGGATGCGGCTGCCGCGTTGGGCGACGATCATCACCAGGCCGATGTCGTCCTGCTGGTGGATGGCGCGCAGCGCGACGGCGTAGGCGGCGGCGAAGTAGGCGGAGCGGCTGAACCGGCGTTCGCGGGCGGCGCGGTCCCAGCGTTCCAGCACGGCGGGGGTGACGGTGACGGTGTGCCCGGTCTTCGGGCCCCAGGCCGGGGTTTGATCCAGGAGCGCCTGGGACCGGCCCTCGCCCTGGCGGGAGAGTCCGCGCAGTTGCCCGCGCCAGTAGGCCCGCTGGGCTTCGAGGTCGGCGGCGTCGCGCAGCCGGGTGTACTCGTCGTGGAACTGGCGCAGGGTGGGCGCGGACCGTTCCCAGACCGGGGCCTCGCCGGAAAGCCGGGCGGTGTAGGCGTGGCTGAGGTCGCGGACGAGGAGGGCGTGTGACCAGCCGTCGAAGGCGATGTGGTGGATGCCGACGCCGAACAGGATCCGGTTGGTGGACTTCTCGCGGATGAGGGCGGCCCGCCAGTTGCGGCCCTGGGTGTAGTCGAGTGGTTGTTGCACGGCCTCGGCGAGTTGGTCCAGGGCTTCCTGTTCGCTGGTGGCGTCGGTGAGGAGCCGGAGCTGGGGCATGCCGGGGTTCGGCGGGATGACGGCGACCGGAGGGTCGACGCGTCGGTAGCGGGCGTGCAGTGCCTCGTGCCGCTTGTGTACGTCGCCGAGCGCGGCCATCAGCGCCCGGAGGTCCAGTTCGCCCTCGATCCACCAGGTGGTCGGGCAGACGAGGTCGAAGGGGAGCCAGACGAATTTGGAGACCGAGAGGGTCAGCGGGACGGGCCCGGACGGGTCGGGGCGTCCGGCGACAGGCGGCTCCGGCTGGGTCTGGGAGCGGCGGGGTGCGGTGGTGAGCCAGTGGGCCAGGGCGTGCGGGGTGGGGGTGCGGTGGATCTGGGAGACGGGTACCACCACGCCGGCGGCTTCGTCGATGGCGGTGGCGAGGGCGGCGGATTGGAGGGAGGTGCCGCCGAGGTCGAAGAAGCTGTCGCGGGTGCCGATGCCCTCGATGCCCAGCACGGTGGCGAACACGCCCGTGACCAGCCGTTCCTCGTCGGTCGCGGGTTCGACGTAGTCCACGCCGAGGTCGGGGCGTTGGGAGCCGGGCTCCGGTAGCGCCCGGCGGTCGATCTTCCCGGTGCCGCCGACGGGGAACCTGTCGAGGACCATGATCACGGCCGGGACCATGTACGAGGGCAGGGCGATCGCGACGTGTGCGCGTAGTTCGCTCACGACCGGCGTCCGGCCGTCCCGGCCGGTCACATAGCCCGCCAACCGGGCGACACCCTGGTCTTCCCGACGGACGACCACGGCCGTGCCGACGTCGGGGTGCTGTTCGAGGACGGTTTCGATTTCGCCGAGTTCGATGCGGATGCCGTTGATCTTGACCTGGTGGTCCATGCGGCCGAGGATCTCCAGTGCCCCGCTGGCGTTCCACCGGCCCAGGTCGCCGGTGCGGTAGGCGACCCCGCCGCCGTACGGGTCGGTGACGAACCGTTGCGCGGTCAGCTCGGGGCGGTTGAGGTAGCTGTCGGCTACGCCCTTCCCGGCGATGAGGATTTCGCCGGGGACGCCCATCGGGACGAGGTTCAACTGTGCGTCCACGACGCGGATCTGTCGGTTGGGCATGGGCCGGCCGATCGGCACATACGCGCCACCCCAGCCGGCGGATGCGTCGTACCAGGTGCAGGCGACGGACGCCTCGGCCGGGCCGTAGGCGTTGATCAGCCGAGTGCCGGCGGCCAGCCAGCGTTGGGCCATGCGGGGCGGGATGGGTTCCCCGGCGAGGGTCACGCAGGACATGCTCGGGCAGTCGGCGGGGTCGACCGCGGCGAGGTTGGTGGGCGGGCAGAACGCGTGGCTGGTCTGCTCCTTGGCGATCAGCTCCGTCAACCGGCGGGCGTCGAGCAGGTCGTCGCGGGAACAGACCACGACGCGGGCGCCGGAGGTCAGCGCGGTGTAGATCTCGCCGAGGGCCACGTCGAAGACGGGGGCGCAGCAGTGCAGCATCCGGCTGTCCGGGCCGACCTCGCACTCCTCGCGCATCCAGCTGAGGAAGTTCGTCAACATGGCATGGGTCAACACCACGCCCTTCGGCTTCCCGGTCGAACCCGACGTGTAGATGACGAACGCCGGTTCGGAGGCGTCGACGGCCGGCAGGTCGACCGGTTCGGTTGCTTCGACCGTGGGCCAGTCGTCGTCGAGGGCGACCACCCGTACGTCGTTCTCGGCGGGGATGTGGGGTGCGACGGCGCCGACGGTGAGCACGACCC